>JANMPY010000508.1:0-10170 GCA_031370095.1 Betaproteobacteria bacterium | reverse complement strand
GTATGTCACCGCCAACGAAACGTTCTACCATCAGTACGGTTATTCTGCGGCAGAGCTGAAAGACCAGCGGATCACTGATCATCATTTCCCGAAAAAATATGAGGATCTATTGGCGGAAATTCAGGCGTTGCCACTTGGAATTTCGGTCCTCAAAGGCGCACGCCACGTCAAACGTGATGGCACCATTTTCGATGTTGAAGTGACGAGAATAAGAACCGACATTGATGGCAAACCGATGGTGATTGCGTCAGCCATCGATGTAACCGAGCGTGTACGGGCTGAACACTCGGTAAAGATCAGCGAGGAACGCTACCGGCTTCTGTTCGAGAGCAATCCACTGCCACTGTGGGTTTACGATTTAGGTACGCTCAAGTTCCTGGATGTCAACGATGTCGCGTGCGCAAAATATGGATATTTGCGTGAGGAGTTTATGGCGATGACCATGTGCGATATCCGGCCACCTGAAGACATCGCGGCGTTTAAACAAAGAATTCCCCACGAAGGTGAGACGCGCCTGAATTTTGGTCCCTGGCGCCATCGGCGCAAGGACGGCTCGGTGATCATGGTGGAGATCAACAGCCATGACGTGACCATCCACGGTCGACCGGCGCGATTCGTGTGCCCGATCGACGTCACTGAAAAATTGTACGCACAGGAGGAAATTCGGCGGATGAACCTGCTGCTGGAAAGCAAAGTAGAAACGCGCACCGAAGAGCTTGCGCGTTCGCTGGCATTGCAACATAGCCTGTTCGACAATGTGCCACAAATTGTCTGGCTGGCTGACCTCAACGGCGCGGTTACGTTTGCCAACCGGGTATGGGCCGATAAGATCGGCCACGTCGCCGGCGATTGGAAGGACGACGGCTGGAGCATAGCGCTGCACCCGGAGGATCTCGAGCGTGTAATGCGGGAGTGGCAGGAAGCGGTACCAGTGAAAGACGTTTTCGAGATCGAGTACAGGTTATTACACCGCGATGGCGTTTATCACGATTACCAGATTGATGCGCGCAGGACATTCGGCCAGACCGGTCAGCCGATATGCTGGGTAGGAATTTGTACCGACGTGACCGTAAGCCGCCGACGCGAAGAAGCCCTGCGACATGCCAATCAGGAACTTGAGGCATTCTCGTACTCGGTTTCGCATGATCTGCGCGCACCATTGCGAACCATTGACGGATTCAGCGAGCGCATTCAAGTCGAATTTGCCGACCGACTTGATGCACAGAGTCGCCATTATCTTGATCGCATCCGTGCGGGTGCGGCAAACATGAATAAACTTATCGACGATCTGTTGGGTCTCTCCCAAGTTACCCGCAGCGACATGGCGATGGGCAATGTTGACGTGAGCCTGCTTGTGCGTCAGGTTTTCGAGGAATTATGTCAACTGGAGCCGCATCACCGGGCGGAGATTGTAATCGGGGAGAACATGACTGCACGCGGTGACGCCTATCTGCTCAGGATTCTTTTCGTCAACCTCATCGGCAATGCCTTGAAGTTCTCAGGCAAACGCGAGGTTAGCCGGATCGAGGTCGGCGAAAGCACTGGCCGTGGCAAGATCTCAACTTTCTTCGTGCGCGATAACGGTGCCGGATTTGACCCGGCGTACGCGTCAAAAATGTTTGGCGTCTTTCAGCGCTTGCATAGTGCTAAAGAGTTTCCAGGCTCAGGAGTCGGGCTGGCAACTGTGCAGCGTATCGTCCACCGCCACGGTGGACACGTCAGTGCACAAGGCGCATTGGACAAGGGCGCGACGATCCATTTCTCGCTGCGTCGCGACTGAGTAAGACACTCCGGTTCCACGTTGCCGGCGGCGCTGTGACGCCGATTGCGGGTCGTTATACCGGTCGCTTGATGGCCGCCATACGCCGCAAAATTTGCCCCACCGCATCGCGCTCCATGTCCTGATACAGCAACGCTTCCTCCTGCTGCTTGGCGATGATGCGCGCGTCGTCGTAGCTCAAAATGCGCGACAGTTGAATCTCGCTGGTGGGAATAAGCACGCCACCCTTGGCGTCAACCAGTTGATAGCTCACGCGAAGTTTCAACTCGTACTCGCGCACGCGCCCGGCGCCGGATAGCGACAGAATCTGGCGGTCACGACGATCATTGATGATATTGAGTTGCGCGTCAGCACCTTTCGCTGTGGTCATCAATTTGGCGGGACTATTGGACAGCTCGCGTTTGAGCTCAGTGGCGACGACCGACGCATCCGGCGTCGATACAAAGACGCTCGTAAAAGGCAGCGTGTATTGGCCGCGCAACTGGAAGCCGCAGGCGGCGAGGTTGAGGATGATGCCCGCGAGCAAGATCAAGCCCAAACGCTCGACCGATGACGGGTGACGGGTGACACAAATCGCTGCCTGCGGAGAATTCTCGCGGTCTGCGCTCTTCGCAACCTGCTTCGTTTTATTTTTCACGCTTCACCGTCGCTACACGACTACGTTCACAAGTTTGCCCGGCACCACGATTAGCCGCTTGATGGGCCGACCTTCCACGTGCCGCATGACACCGGCATCGTTTGTCGCCATTTGCTCTATCGCCTCTTTCGTCGCCGCTTTCGGCACGCGAATACTGCCGCGCAACTTGCCGTTGACTTGCACCACCATGTCGATTTCGTCTTGTTCGAGCGCGGCGGGGTCGGGTTCAGGCCAAGACGCATCGATGATGTCGCCCCATTGAATATTAAAGCCGAGATCGTTCCACAACTGCCACGTCACATGCGGACAAGCGGGATACAACACCCGCAACAGGATCGACAGTCCTTCGCGCACGACGGTTGGCGCGCCACTACGATTTTCTTCCAGCGTGTTTAACATTTTCATGCACGCCGAGACCACCGTGTTGTACTGGAGGCGCGAATAGTCGTAGCTGGCTTGCTTCAACGTGATGTGGATTTCGTGGCGCAGTTTTTTTGCGCCAGCATCAAGCTTCGCCGGATCAACATCACGCGTGTCACGCACGTCGTCGGCAACGCTCGCACAAAAACTGACCAGCCGCCGCAAATAGCGATACGTGCCTTCGACCCCGGCGCTCGACCATTCAATCGTTTGCTCGGGCGGACTCGCAAACATCACGAACAGCCGCGCCGCGTCGGCGCCGTATTGATCGATCATTTCCTGCGGATCGACCCCATTCAATTTCGATTTCGACATCGTGCCGACGCCGTCGTAGGTAACGGGCGCGCCGTCTGATTTGGCGCGATATGACACCGGTTTGCCTTGCGCGTCGACCACCGCCTCCACATCGCTCGGTGCAAAATATTCGATGCCGGCTTTGTCGTTTTTGCGGTAGTACACATGGTTCTGCACCATGCCCTGACAGAGCAAATTGGTGAACGGTTCATCAAACTTCACCAAGCCAAGATCGCGCATCGCCTTGGTCCAAAAGCGCGCGTACAAAAGATGCATCACCGCGTGTGTAATGCCGCCGATGTACTGATCCATCGGCATCCAGTAATCGTTGCACGCTGACACCATTTTGTCGTGATAATCCGGCGCGGTATTGGGCGAGGTGTAGCGCATGTAGTACCAGCTTGAATCGACGAAGGTATCCATGGTGTCGGATTCGCGCGTGGCCGGTTTGGCGCATTTGGGGCAGGTGCAATTGAGAAAACGCGCGTCTTTTTTTAGCGGACTTCCCGAACCATCCGGAATCAAATCCTGCGGCAACACCACGGGCAAATCCTGGTACGGAACAGGAACGTCACCGCAATCGGCGCAATGAATGATCGGGATCGGCGTGCCCCAATAACGCTGGCGCGAAATGCCCCAGTCGCGCAGGCGGTACTGGATTTTCTTTTCGCCGCCATTGGCCGCTGTTTGAGAGGCAACGTGGTCGATGGCTTGATCGTAGCTCATGCCGTTCATGACGTCGGATGCGATGCACGTGCCCACATCGGCGTAGTGCGGCTGCCACGCGTCGACGGAATAATTTTTCCCTGCGTCGATGACCTGCTTGATCGGCAACGCATATTTTTTTGCGAACGCAAAATCGCGCTCGTCGTGTCCCGGCACACCCATCACCGCGCCGTCGCCGTAACTCATCAGCACGTAGTTGCCGACCCACACTTCGATGTTGTCGCCGGTGAGCGGATGTGCAACGAACGATCCAGTCGCGACACCTTTTTTTTCCATCGTAGCCAGATCGGCTTCCATTACGGTGCCATGCTGCGCCTCGTGAATGAAGGCGGCGACTTGCGGATCGCGCGCCGCCGCGACCAGGGCAAGCGGATGCTCAGGTGCAACCGCACAAAACGTCACGCCCATGATCGTATCGGCGCGCGTCGTGAAGACAAACAATTTTCCACCCTGCACCAGTTCACCGGATGCATCCTTGATGTCGTGCGAAAAAGCAAATCGCACCCCCACCGATTTGCCAATCCAGTTTTCCTGCATCGCCCGCACGCTAGCCGGCCAGCCGGTAAGCTTGTTGGCCGTGCAATCGAGTAATTCCTCGGCGTATTTCGTGATCGCCATGTAGTAGCCGGGTATCTCGCGCTTTTCCACCGGCGCGCCTGAGCGCCAACCCTTGCCATCGACGACCTGCTCATTGGCGAGCACGGTTTGGTCAACCGGATCCCAGTTCACCACTTGCGTTTTTTTATAGACGATACCTTTTTCAAGCAGCTTCAAAAAAAACCACTGGTTCCATTTGTAATACGCCGGATCGCAGGTCGCAAACTCGCGCGACCAGTCGATCGCCCAGCCCATCGCCTGGCACTGCTTTTTCATGTAAGCAATATTTTCGTATGTCCATTTGGCAGGCGCGACATTGTTTTTCATTGCCGCATTTTCGGCCGGCAATCCGAATGCATCCCAACCCATCGGCTGCAGCACGTTGTAGCCCTTCATGCGCAACTGGCGCGCCATCATGTCGTTGATGGTGTAGTTGCGGACGTGCCCCATGTGCAGCTTGCCCGATGGGTATGGCAACATCGAGCATGCATAAAATTTTTGCTTAGGCTTGCCGTCTTTGCCGATGGCGTTTTCAGTCACGCGATAGACATCTTTCGCAGTCCAGTCGGCTTGTGCGGCGGCTTCGATTTGTTTGGGGTGGTACGCAGAATTCATAGGGAAACTGGGCTTGGGCGCTTGATTTTGTGTGTGCCAAGATTATACAGGTGGGCTTATGCTGATTGCTCCACTTCCTCGTACGCCATGCTGCGAGCACTGCATCCTTGACCTTATAATACGAAGATATTTTTGATGGCACTGCATGAATTCTTTCGCACCAAATCCCGCGCTGCATCCGCGTCTTCTTGAAAACCTCAATCCAGAGCAACTAAAAGCGGTGACGCTGCCGCACATTAGCGCGCTGGTGCTCGCCGGTGCGGGTAGCGGCAAGACGCGGGTGTTGACCACCCGCATCGCCTACCTGATTCAAACCGGGCAGGTCAGTCCGGCAGGATTACTGGCGGTCACGTTTACCAATAAAGCGGCGAAAGAAATGTTGACGCGCCTCTCGGCGATGATGCCGATCAACACCCGTGGCATGTGGATCGGCACTTTTCACGGCCTGTGTAATCGGCTGCTGCGCACGCACTACCGCGACGCCAATCTGCCACAAACATTCCAGATTCTCGATTCGGCCGACCAACAATCAGCGATCAAGCGGCTGTTGAAACAGCTCAATGTCGATGATGAAAAATTCAAGCCGCGCGAATTGGGCTGGTTCATCAACGGCGCAAAAGATCAGGGTCTGCGCCCGAATGCAGTCGAGGCGACGGATGAATTCACCCGGCGCCAAGTCGAATTTTATGCGGCCTACGACGCGCAGTGCCAGCGCGAAGGCGTAGTGGATTTTGCCGAGTTGCTTCTGCGCTGTTATGAGTTGCTGGCAAAAAATACCGCACTACAGGAACACTATCGCGAGCGCTTCAAGTTTATTCTGGTCGATGAATTTCAGGACACCAATCGGCTGCAGTATAAATGGATCAAGCTGCTCGCTGGCGGCGGTGCGGCGGTATTTGCCGTCGGCGATGATGATCAATCAATCTACGGATTTCGCGGCGCAGAGGCGGCCAACATGCGCGAATTCCAGCGTGACTTTGCCGGTGGCAACGTCATCAAACTGGAACAAAATTATCGCTCGCAAGGCAATATTCTCGATGCCGCCAACGCCGTCATCCAACACAACAAAGACCGGCTCGGCAAAAATCTGTGGACCGACGCGGGCAAGGGTGAGCCGATCCGCATCTACGCGGCGGCCTCCGACCACGACGAAGCACAATTCATCGTTGACGAAATCCGCGCGCTGGATCGCACCGGCATTTCGCTCACCGATATGGCGCTGCTGTATCGCTCCAACGCGCAGTCACGGGTGCTGGAGCATGCGCTGTTTCGCGCCGGCCTCGCCTATCGCGTTTACGGTGGCCTGCGGTTTTTTGAGCGGCAGGAAATCAAGCACGCGCTGGCCTATTTGCGGCTTGCAGGCAATCCGGATGACGATGGCGCATTTTCGCGCGTGGTGAATTTTCCGCCGCGCGGCATTGGAGCGCGCTCGCTGGAGCAAGTGCAGGAATTGGCACAGCAGCAAAACGTTTCGTTTTACGCGGCCGCCGTTGCAGGCATTGCGGGCAGCAAAATTACCGGTCGCGCCGCGTCGGCGATCAGCACGTTCCTGAAAATCGTCGATGGCTTGAAAGCCTCCTCCACCGCGATTGCGTTGCAGGAGTTGGCCGATGAATGCCTGGAAAAAAGCGGCTTGCGTGCGCACTATCTGGCCGAGCGCGAAGGCGCGGATCGGCTGGAAAACTTAGCCGAGCTGGTGACCGCGACCGCGCAATTTCAGGAAGAATATGAAGGCGAAGATACTTCGCTGATCGGCTTTCTCACGCACGCTAGTCTGGAGGCCGGCGAGCACGAGGCGGGCGTGAACGAAGACGCGCTGCAACTGATGACGGTGCACGCCGCCAAGGGGCTCGAATTCAAGGCGGTGTTTTTAAGCGGGCTCGAAGAGGGGCTGTTCCCGCACGACAACTCGGTCAACAATCTTGACGGCGTCGAGGAAGAACGCCGCCTCATGTACGTCGCCGTCACGCGCGCACGCGAACGACTGTATTTGTCGTATGCCAACCAGCGCATGTTGCACGGGCAGATTCGCTACGGCATCGTCTCGCGGTTTGTCGATGAAATTCCAGCGCCACTTTGCAAATGGATTGTGGTGCCGGAAAAACAGTCTGGATATTTGGCCGGCTCGCAGGCGTATCCAGCGACGCGCGCCGGTGGAGGATTTAATGCGCAGCAATCCTGGAATGGAAACAAAGGTGACGCCGCCAGTCGTGGCGCGTGGGTTGAGGGCCGCGACAGCAGTGATCGTCCGTATTCGCCGCGCCAACCAAGCAGTGTTCACGACACCGACACAAGCTACGGTCGCGAGGGCGCGCCGGATACTTCGCGCGCGCGATTCGAGACGGCGCGACCCGACGCATATCCCTTCGGCGTCGGTCAAAACGTACAGCACACCAAATTTGGCGAAGGTGTGGTGCTCAATTTCGAGGGGCGCGGGCTGGACGCACGAGTGCAGGTGAAGTTCCGCAGCGACGGCGTGAAATGGCTGGCTTTACAGTATGCGAAACTCACTGCGCTTTAAATGTTGGCGCACACCAGCATACGAATGAGCTTTCATTTGTCAAAATAGAAACACTAGTACTGACGTGGATGGCAGCCTGTTTTACCCTGAAACGCCGCGCCCATGGTTGTTCTACATAATTTTTAGCGGGCTAGCTGCGTAAATCTCCGTTGGCAAGAATCACAGCGATGTCTACAAATTTTCCGCCATGGTGAAATCCCGGCTTGAACTCCACCACATGCCCGCCGACATCAACACGGCCCATTGCAGACAGTGATTTTTGCAGGCTCTCGCGCGTGACCTCCTTGCCCGCCTTGCGAATGCCTTCGACCAATATTTTCGCGGCGATACAGGATTCAATCGCTGTCACCGTCATCGTTTCCTTCTGTCCCAACGCAGTCCACGCCGCGACGCATTCCTTGACCACCGGCACGTTCAACGATTTCGCCGTCGGTACCGTCAACGCCACCGAAACACCGGCTGCGTCCGGACCAAGCGCCTTGGCCAGCTGGCTGGCACCGACGAAGGAAAGACTGGTCACCAAATACGGCAGGTTCGCGGCGCGCAGCTTTTTCACCATTTGCGCGGCCGGCGCATACAAGGTGGTGACGAGAATAATCTGCGGATCCGACGTGGCAATGCGCTTCACAACATCATCCGGCAAATCGGCGTTACGCTGGATCGAAATACTGATCGGCTGCTTGTTGAATTTTTGCAGCGTCTTCGCCACCGTCTCAAAATTTTGTTTGCCCACTGCATCGTCATAGTGCAACACGGTCACGCGCGTGGAACCCAGATTGCCCCAGAAATTAATGATTTTGTCGATCTCATCGGCGTAAGTGGCGCGCACCGTATAGACGAAATCATTTTGTTTGCGAATCGTATCGGCACCGGTGAACGGCGCAAAAAATGGCACGCGGGTTTCTTTCACCAGCGGCATCGCCGGAATGCTCAGTGTCGACGAGGCATAACCAAACAATGCGACCACTTTATTTTCGTTCAACAGTTTTTGGGTGTTCTCTGCGGAGAGCTTGGTGTCGTTTTTGTCGTCCAACGTCACCAGCTTGATCTTGTTGCCGTTCACTCCGCCGGTCGCATTGATTTTTTCAAAATACGCCAGCGCGCCGTTGCGAATATCTTTGCCGAGATCGGCGTTGCCACCGGTCAGCGGCGTTGACTGGCCGATGGTGATGTCGGCCGCGCCTGCCGTGGTCGCCAATACAGAAAACAACAAGAAAAAAACCATCCATATCTTCATTGCCTTACCTCCAACGCTTGTATGAGCAGCCAAGAGATCGTCGCACCGCCGGGGTTGATTGCCTGCGCTTCGTCAGGTTTTGACAAAGACAAATGCAATCAAAGACTAGCGTTTTCAGGTTTTATTAGCAATGACTACAAACGTCCTGCCTGGCTGGCGATATGTTCAGGCCTCAGCCGCCGTGCGAAACAGATCGCGGTAACTCACGTAGTGTGAGATCGCATATATCGGCATCGCCACCAACAGCCCTACAAATGGCGGTAGTGCGGCAACAATGAAAATCAACATCAATAACGCCCCAAAGACCAGCATCGGCAACAAATTGGCGATCAGCGCGTAACAGCTCCAGCGGATCGCGTGCGCGGCGGGCATCGGATTAAGCACGAGAATGGCCGCGGTGAACCACAATGCGCCCTTGATGACGGCCATCAGCGCAAAACCGGCGACGACGATCCACTCGCGGCCATCGAGCGACTGCGCATAGGCGCGCATATCCGGCAGCCCGCTGCCGTCTGCGCTCACAGCGCGCGGCAAACCCAGCAGGCCGAGAATCACCATTAACATGATTTCAGCCAGCAGTGTGATCGAGCCAATGACCATCAGTGCGCGACCGTTGACGCGAAATGCAGCGAGCAACTGGCGGACGCCAACACGTTGACCCGCCTCCTGATCGCGCGCAGCGAGCACGAAGCTTGCAAAAAAACCGGGCTGCAAAATGGTCGCGATCGCTGCGCCAATGATCGGCACAAAAAACATGACGAGCGTCACCAATAACCACGCGGACACGAGCGAAATCCAGCCGAGCGGCTGGGCGCGAAACAGAGCAAAAGACAATTTGATCCAGACAACACCTGCGCTGGCGGGGACGTCGATAACTTGCATAGTGGGGGAAAAAGATTACTTATGTACGTTCAGGGTGCCATCGGCATCAGGGCACTATTTTCGGCTTCATGGGTTGCGTGAAAGTGCAGCAGGCGCTGCGAAAACGGATGGTCTTTCGGGTGGGTGATTTCCGAATCGCGTGGAAAATGATGATAACCCAGCCGCCCAAGCCACGTGCGCAGCGCGGCAGCGCGCAGCATCTGCGGCCATGCTGCGTGTTCGCTTTCGGTGAAGGCTCGCACGCTCGCGTAGCCGCGCAGCAGCGCATGGGCGTTGGCCACATGCAATTGGGCGTGCGGATACGCAGAAAAGTCGAGACACCAATCGTTGGCGGTGACGGCTAAATCAAATAGCAATTTATCGTTGCACGCAAAATAAAAATCAATCATCTGCGGCGAATGGTGCGAACCGTGGTCGTCCCACAAAATATTGTCGCGAAACAAATCGCCGTGGATAATGCC
>JANMPY010000489.1:0-4610 GCA_031370095.1 Betaproteobacteria bacterium | reverse complement strand
GGAGTGGGCTAGGGTTAGAAGTTTTGAACGCTGCGCAACGCTATCCCGACACACCACCGAGGGAGAAAGGCGCGTGCACTCTGCCTTTTTTATAAGGTGATCGCGGCAATATTGGCCGGAACCTTCGGTGATGCCACGTATCTGACTATCCGAGCGCGTAGAATTCATCAGCTGCTCAAAAAGTGGCCCTCTAATCAATCCAATTAAAAGGATAAAAAATGAAAAAGACTCTAAGTATCGTTGCAGCCTTCCTGGCTGTTTCTGCCGCAGGCGCAGTTCACGCGCAATCCGCCACGCCTTGGTACGCCGGTGTTTCGCTTGGCAGTTCCAGATCCAACGTTAGCGCAGGCGAAGTCAACGATTTTTTGCGCTCGCTGGGCTACGGCGCGCCGTCCACGTCGGCCGACGATAAAGACGCGGCGTACAAATTTTTGATGGGTTACCGCTTTTCGCCGGTCATCGCGGTGGAAGGTTTTTACGCCGACTTGGGCAAGTACAACACCCGCACAAGCGTCGCGACACCATTCATCGGCAATGTCAACGCCGACTACAAATCCAAGGGCTTTGGTGTTGATGTCGTGTTGTCTGCGCCGATTACGCAGGAGTTTTCGGTGTACGGTCGAGTTGGCGTTATTCAGGCGAAGACCGAAGGCAGATTTAGCTCTAATGGCAGCATTGGATTGCTCGCTAACCGCGGCAGCAAAAACAAAACCGGCCAGCATTTCGGCGTCGGCCTGCAGTACGACCTGAACCCTGCGCTGGCCTTGCGTGGCGAGGTCGAAACTTACCGCAAGCTCGGTGATGATACGACGGGCGGCGAATTGAAGGTTGACGTGTTGTCGTTGGGCGCAATATTTCGTTTCTGATTTGACCTGACTTTGTTTCGCCTAAAAAGCCGCATGCATTTTTTGCATGCGGCTTTTTTACTGATGCGACCAGGACGGGTAGACATTGCAGATTCAAGCCAATGATCGTTCGAACCTTATAATGAAAGGATGACAACAGAACTCTCATTTACGGGCGAGCGATTTCTCCCCAATCTGCCGGGCGAAATGTGGGCAGAGCATTGGCATCGCTACCATTTTGTGTTGCCGTTGATCGTCGGTAAAAAAGTGCTTGATGTCGCGTCAGGCGAGGGCTACGGCAGTGCGCTGATAGCCAACGCCGCCTCGTCGGTAACCGGCGTCGATGTATCCACAGACGCAGTGGCACATGCGAGCGCCGCGTACGCCGCACGGGGCAACTTAAACTTCATCGCGGCAAGCTGCGCCAAGCTGCCATTCGACGACGCCACGTTCGATACCGTAGTCTCGTTTGAAACCATCGAGCACATTCTTGCGCAAAACGAATTTCTCGATGAAATCAAGCGCGTGTTAAAACCATCAGGCACACTCATCATGTCGTCGCCGAACCGCGCGGAGTATTCCGATGCGCGCGGCTACGCCAATGAATTTCATGTGAAGGAGCTCTACCGCGCTGAATTCGCCGAGCTGCTTGGTGCCCGCTTTCTGCATCTGTGCTGGTTTTCACAGCGCAATGCCTTTGTGTCGATGATCGCCCCGGAGACAGCTGCGATCAGCGGCGAAACGCTGACTCTTTCCAAGGCCAATCCCGAATCCCCGTTACCTGCGTTGCCTGCATTGTATTTTCTCGTGCTCGCCACCAACGACAGTGCTGCCTTTGAAGCTCTGACGCCGCCCCTTTCTGTGTTCAGTGACAGCGAAGAATGGGCTTACAACGATTACCGCAAAATTTATCAGGCGTCGCAAACGAGCTGGAAACGTGAGGCTGCACTCGAAGCGCGATGTGCGGAGCTGGAGAAACAGATTGCGAGCCTGCGAAGCCCAGCCCCGGTAGTGAGTTCCCGCGAGATGGAGCAATCCTGGCTCTCGCGGTTGTTCAAGCGGCTTTCGAATTAACGTTGAAACTTTTATTAATCCTTGAGTCTGCAAAATTATGAATCCCGAACAAAGCACCATCGAACAAGCGTGGGAAAACCGCGCCAACCTCAATCCGCAATCTGCCGATGCCGGACTCAAATCGGCAGTCGACGCCATTATTGCCAGGCTTGACCGCGGTGAATTGCGCGTTGCCGAAAAAATAAATGGTGAATGGGTCACGCATCAATGGCTGAAAAAAGCGGTGCTGCTTTCGTTTCGATTGACCGACAATGCGGTGATGAATGACACCAGCAACGCCGCACGCTATTTCGATAAAGTGCCGACCAAATTTGCCGACTATTCCGATGCGGATTTCCGTGCGGGCGGCTTTCGGGTGGTGCCACCGGCGGTCGCGCGGCGCGGTGCCTTCATCGCCAAAAATGTGGTGCTGATGCCTTCCTATGTGAACATCGGTGCGTATGTTGACGAGGGTGCCATGGTCGATACCTGGGCGACCGTCGGCTCATGCGCGCAAATCGGCAAAAACGTCCATCTCTCCGGCGGCGTCGGCATCGGTGGCGTGCTGGAGCCCTTGCAGGCCAATCCCACAATCATCGAGGATAACTGCTTTGTCGGTGCGCGCTCTGAAGTGGTGGAAGGCGTCATCGTCGGCGAAGGCTCGGTGATTTCGATGGGGGTCTTCATCGGCCAATCGACCAAAATTTACAACCGCGAGACAGGCGAATTTTCTTACGGCAAAGTGCCACCGTATTCGGTGGTCGTGTCCGGCAGCTTGCCCTCGGCTGATGGCAGGTATAGTCTTTATTGCGCAGTGATCGTGAAACAAGTTGACGCCGGTACCCGCGCCAAAACGAGCATTAACGAGCTACTGCGAAGCTAACAAAACTGATGCGATTCAGTAAGCAAGGGAGCGAAAAATGGCGGTGTTAACCAGACTGTTCGAGCTGATGGCGGAAAAACAAGCCTCGGATATTTTCATCTCGGCCGGCGCGCCGATTCATATCAAGATCAACGGCAATAGCGTGCCGGTAAACCAGCAGTTGATGAGCGCTGAAGACACGAAGCAGGTTTGCTACGAAATACTCAAGCCGCATCAGATCGAGCGGCTGGAAAAAGACCTTGAGCTTAATTTTTCCCTGCGCGTGCCAGGTGCGGGCAATTTCCGCGTCAACATGATGTGGCAGCGGGGAAGTTGCGCAGCCGTGATCCGCTACATTGCCTTCGACATTCCGGATTTTCGCTCGCTGTCCCTGCCGCAGGTGTTGGCGCAGGTAGTGATGGAAAAACGCGGCCTGATTTTGGTCGTTGGCGCCACCGGCTCGGGCAAATCCACCACGCTTGCCTCTATGCTGGATTTTCGCAACGGCATGAAGCAGGGCCACATTCTCACCTTCGAGGATCCGATCGAGTTTGTCTTCAGGTCAAAGAAATCCATCGTCAATCAGCGCGAAATCGGCAGCGACACGCATTCCTTCGGCGAGGCGATGCGCAATGCGATGCGGCAAGCGCCCGACTGTATTCTGGTGGGCGAAATTCGCGATGTCGAGACCATGAAAGCGGCGATGATGTATTCGCTGTCCGGCCATTTGTGTCTCGCGACACTTCACGCCAACAACAGCTACCACGCGCTCAACCGCATCATCAATTTTTTCCCGCTCGACCAACGCGCGGTGCTGCTGGCCGACCTCAGTGTGAGTTTGAAGTGCATCATCTCGCAGCGTCTGATAAAAAACCTCGAGGGTGGACGCTCGCCTGCGGTGGAGGTATTGATGAACACCACCAACATCGCGGAATTGATTCAGGAGGGCAAGGTCGGCGAAATCAAGGACGCGATGGAAAAATCGCTAACGCCTGGCTCGCAAACGTTCGAGCAGGATTTGTTCCGGCTGATCCAGCAGGAAAAAATCAGCGTGGACGAGGGCTTGGCGAATGCCGATTCGGCAACCAACCTATCACTGCTGATCGGTAATTCCGGCATGACCCCGATCTACAAAGATGGCCTGCCGCCGCCGGAAAAAGGCCGCCCCGGCGCGCCGAGCTTCAGCGAATTCAAAATTAGTTAGCGTTTCGGTGTCGACGTGAAGTGCTACCAATATCGCGCATGCGGCCTGCCATTCACATATACAAAGTAAGCGCGTGGCGTCCAAACACCGCCATAGCCCCAACCCGGACGCCCAGTCAGCCACAGATCGTCGTACGCGCTGCGCCGCCCGTACCGCTCGGCCATCGCGAGCTGGCCGCTCTGCATAAAATCAATCACTTGATCCGGCACGCCGTCGCGCGACAGCTTGGCGTATTGCGAGGCCATCACGTCGTACGTCGTTCTGGATTCCTTGATGTCTTTAATGATCGACACCGCATCCTTGCCTTCTTTGGACAGCGCGACGAGCTGTTCCAGCGAAATCGGTTGACGCTCCGGCAGATTCATCGATGCACAGCCTGCGAGCACCAGCAGCGTGCCAATTGCTGAGATGGTTTTAAGATTGTTGCGTGCGTTGCAAACGCGTAAACTCATGTCCATGGTGTACCTCCAAAAAATTCGGCATTCTGCGTTCAAATCAGAGATTTGGATAGTCGTGAAGCGCCGAGGTTCCCAACCGGCGCATTTCTCCCGCGTTTAGGCATTCTAGCGCGGTGGTTGATGCTCGTCCCGCCCGCTGTGTAACATTCAATTTCGTGATTGATTACCGTCTTGCGGCGATTGTTGAT
>JANMPY010000488.1:0-3311 GCA_031370095.1 Betaproteobacteria bacterium | reverse complement strand
TTCAAGAAAGCCGTCACCGGCATGAGCGAAGGCAGTCTGGACGTGATGAAGCAGGCGGGTGTGACGATCGACGACATCGAAGTCATCGTGCCGCATCAGGCCAATTTGCGCATCATTGAGGCCGTTGCCAAGCGCGCCGGTGCGCCGATGGATAAGGTATTTCTCACCGTACATAAATACGGCAACATGAGTGCCGCGACCGCGCCAGTCGCGCTGGTCGAGGCCATCGAGGAAGGCCGCGTGAAACCTGGCTGCCTGGTGCTGATCCCGGCGTTTGGCGCGGGGTTGACGATGTCGGCGCATCTGATTCGCTGGGGTTCGCGGGTGTCGCCGCTGGGTTTAAGCGACGTCGATTTGTCGCCGAATGACAAGACTGCGCTGGAAATCGTGCAGGATTTAATGGCGCATAAGCAGCCGCATGATCGCTCGGAGGCGGCGCTGATGAGTCCCAAGTTTATTGAGGCGATGTGATGCGGGAATGACGGGTGTAGATGATGCCCAGTTTCTGCTTCCTCGAAATGACATCTCTCACCGTTTTTTTCGACTGTTAGTCAGTACCCGCTCACGTTTGCTGGCAATCGCCTCCAACGTCGTCTTCAAGGGAGAATCTCCCAAGGATTCAGCCAGTTCCGCCAATTTATCAAACGGAATTGGCGCCCTTGGGGGACTTATGCGGGGCTTGGTTTCGGGGATAAAAAACTCGGGTTGCACGATCACGGAAATTGCGGTAACCTCTTGATATTGCTTTTTATTTTCTTGAATAGTTTCACGAAATCTCTCGAGCAAGCGCGGCAACATCTGCTTTAGTTTTGCAGCCACTGCACCGTTTGCCGTCGCAACAATAATCGTCGATCCCTCCACGGTGGCAATGCGGCACGAGTCGCTGAAGCCTGCCGGTAGAGCGTCGGCAAATGTTTTTTGCAGTCTGGAAAGCTGGCGCAGCCGCTGATGAAACGGCAGCAGCGCTTCACTTTCGCGCAGCAAGGCGTGAATCGGTTTGGAGCCGGATTGCGGCTCGGTCGGTGTCTTGGGCGCCATGGCAGGCATTTCAGATTTGGCAGGAGTATTGGATGAATATTATTCTCGTATCGGACAGCCTGGCCAAAAGCCGCATTGTCACGATCTCGCTGTCACAGATTATCATGGCCGTGTGTGGGTTCTTCAGCGCGGGCTTTGTGTTTGCGTTAGGCACCTACTGGGTGACGATGAAATACGCGGTCGATATTCAAAACCCATTCATCCAGAGCCTCATCTCGACGCTCACCCAGCAAAAAACCCAGCAAGCCGAAAAAGACATGCGCGAGCAATTAAATTCGCTCGCCGTCAAACTTGGCCAGTTGCAGGCGCGCCTGATGCGTCTGGATGCATTCGGTGAACGTTTAGGCAAAGCGGCCGGCATCAAGCCTGAAGAATTCCGTTTCTCCGAAACCCCTGGTCAGGGCGGGCCAACGCCATCGCCAGCGCTCTCGGATGAAATATCCTTCAATGATTTTGAGGCCAAGCTTTCCGCGATATCGCGAACACTGGATGACCGCAGCGACAAACTTGGCGTATTTGATTCGGTGCTGATGGCAGGGCGGCTCGCCGCCAAAGCCATTCCGACCACCCTGCCGGTGGTCACGGGCTATCACTCATCCAATTTTGGCTACCGGATCGACCCGTTCAATGGTCGGCAGGCATTTCACACCGGCATTGATTTTATCGCCGCACCCGGCGCTGATATTTTGGCGGCAGCAGGTGGCGTGGTGGCGGTAGCCGAGGCGCATTCCGAATACGGCAAGATGATCGACGTCGATCACGATAACGGTCTCACGACCCGCTACGCACATTTGTCGAAAATAAATGTCAAGGTCGGCGACATCGTATTGAAAGGCCAGCGCATCGGCGAGCTCGGCCAGACCGGTCGCGCGACTGGCCCGCATCTGCATTTCGAAGTTCGCGAAAACAGCGTCCCGCTGAATCCCAACCGCTTCCTGACCTTCTCCAAGGCGCAGGAACCTGCGGTTGCGGTGAAATCCGCCCGCGCCCCGTAATTATCGAAGCACGCTGATTGCAATCCGCCTCGAAGGTGTTGAGGCAGGATTGTGATTGGTGCTGCGCGTCCCCATCTGCTCACGGCAACGCTGTGCTGCACGATGCACTCCGACATTCCTCCCCATTTTTGACTGAATTACCCGCCGCGTTTTTGCGACGAAAAAAAGAAAGCCTCACATGCTCGACAACTTTTTGAAATCCATTTTCGGTAGCCGCAACGAGCGCCTGCTGAAGCAATATCGCAAGACCGTCGTGCAAATTAATGCGCTGGAACCCGCGATTGGAAAATTGACCGACGCCGAGCTCAAAGCCAAGACCGATGAATTCAAAGACCGCTATGCCAAAGGCGAAACGCTCGCGCAGTTGCTGCCGGAAGCGTTCGCCGTGGTGCGCGAGGGCGGCAAGCGCGCACTCGGCATGCGGCATTTTGATGTGCAACTGATCGGCGGCATGGTGTTGAACGACGGCAAGATTGCCGAAATGCGCACCGGCGAGGGCAAAACATTGGTGGCGACTTTGCCCTCGTACCTGAATGCGCTAAGCGGCAAAGGCGTGCATGTGGTGACGGTGAACGATTACCTCGCGCAACGCGATTCGGAATGGATGGGCAGGCTGCATAATTTTCTGGGTTTAACTGTCGGCTGCAACCTTTCGCAAATGCCGCACGACGCCAAACAGATCGCCTTCAAAGCTGACATCACCTACGGCACCAACAACGAATTCGGCTTCGATTACCTGCGCGACAATATGGTGACGAACAAAAGCGAACGCGTCATGCGCGGTCTTAATTTCGGTATCGTCGATGAAGTCGATTCGATCCTGATCGACGAAGCGCGCACGCCGCTGATTATTTCCGGCCAGGCCGAAGATTCGGCCGCGATGTACGTGAAGATCAACGCGCTGGTGCCGCACTTGACCGCGCAGGAAAAGGAAGACGCCGAGGGCGATTTTCTGGTCGATCTCAAACAGCACACGGTATTACTCTCCGAAACCGGCCACGAGCACGCCGAAGCGCTGATGGTAAAAAACGGCCTGCTGCCCGAGGGCGCATCGCTCTACGACCCGGCCAATATCATGCTGATCCACCATCTTTACGCCGCCGTGCGCGCGCATGCGCTCTACCATCGTGACCAGCAGTACGTGGTGCAGGACGGCGAGGTTGTCATCGTTGATGAATTCACCGGCCGCATGATGGCGGGACGCCGTTGGTCGGAAGGTTTGCATCAGGCGGTCGAGGCGAAAGAGGGCGTGAAAATTCAGCACGAATCGCAGACGCT
>JANMPY010000477.1:0-1917 GCA_031370095.1 Betaproteobacteria bacterium | reverse complement strand
AAATTTGATTTGCTGCCACGCGCGGGCGGTGGCACTGAGGCACGATTGACGTTTGCAGCATAGGCCGGATTCTCGATTGTCACGGATCGCATCAGTACCGCCCCACCCCGCAATCCAGGCCGCCTGCACAAAATCGCCAATTGACTCCGCCCCCGCCTGCCCATATCCTGTTCATTAGCAAAAACACCCAGCCGAACTGACACGTCCAAGAAAATAAAACGTAAAAGCATATTGTCGCAACGCCTGAAAAATACCAAATCGCTTGTTTCCTCGCTTGTGTCCATTGTCGCAGAACACGCCAACTCTAATCCGGAAACCACATGTCCCTATTTAACACCTCCATCGCCGGTAGCCTGCCCAAACCCACCTGGCTCGCCGAGCCGGATAAACTCTGGGCGCCGTGGAAACTCACCGGCGCGGAACTGACAAGCGCCAAGCGCGACGCCACGCTGCTGTGGATCAAGGAACAGGAAGATGCGGGCATCAATATCATCGGCGATGGCGAACAATCGCGACAGCATTTCGTACACGGTTTTCTTGAATTCGTCGATGGCATCGATTTCGAACACAAAGTAAAAATAGGCATCCGCGACAATCGCTACGAGGCGATGGTGCCGGTGGTGGTTGGCCCGCTGAAAATGAAGGGACGCGCGCATGCGACCGAGGCGCGCATCGCCAGGGCCCACACCACCAAACAACTCAAGTTCACCCTGCCCGGCCCGATGACGATTGTCGATACCGTTGCCGACCGCCATTACGGCAGCAAAGAAAAACTGGCGATGGCGCTCGCGGAATTATTGAATCAGGAAGCGCGCGCACTCGAAGCCGACGGCGTGGACGTGATCCAGTTCGACGAGCCGGCCTTCAATGTCTACATGGACGACGTAAGCGCGTGGGGCATCAACGCGCTGCATCGCGCCATCGAAGGCCTCAATTGCACGACGGCTGTACACATTTGCTACGGCTACGGCATCCAGGCGAATCTCGACTGGAAAAACACGCTGGGTGGCGAATGGCGCCAGTACGAAGCGATTTTTCCGGCGCTCGCGAAAAGCAAAATCCAGCGCATCTCACTAGAATGCGCCAACTCCAAAGTGCCGCCGCACCTGATGGCGCTGCTCGACGGCAAAGAACTGATGGTCGGCGTGATCGACGTGGCGAGCGATGTCGTGGAGACGCCCGAACAAGTTGCCGCGACGATTGAAATGGCGTTGAAATATGTGGCAAAAGAAAAACTGTTTCCGTGTACCAACTGCGGCATGGCACCGATGCATCGGGATATTGCGTTGGCGAAGTTGAGGATGTTGGGGATGGGGGCGGCGTTGGCGCGGGAAAAGCATGGAGGATGATTGCAGGGATGGTGACTCACAAAGGAATCGCCTTGATTCTTAAGAACGCGCTTGCTGATATGCTTCATAAATGAAAGTTGGCAAGATATTGCGGCTGCTGCAGCCCGACGGCTGGTATCTCGTGGCCACACGCGGCAGTCACCGTCAGTACAGGCATCCCCTAACAAGTCGAGTACATCGAAATTGCGGCATGACGCTTTCGAAGAACGATCAATGTGTCGGAAGTTATTCTTGAAATATCTGTGGCTCGCAGTCAACTAATCAGCATGCAACACTAGCACTGGCGCTGATTTGCGGTCATTTTCAGGCTGTAATGCTCGATAGGTGGCGTTCTGCAATGCGATTTGCGGGGAATGACTTTGCGAGAAGTAAACCGCGTTGTCTTGAACCGGCTTTCAACACGATTCACGCTCGCCCGTTTGATTGGTTCTAATTTTTTAAAAAAATCAACCACGGCCGCTTTTAGAAGGAACCATCATGAAGCTGAAACACCTCGCAATAACGCTCGCGTCCGCAGGCATTGTCACCATCGGGGTGACACAGATTGAGCCAACGCTGGCCGGTCTGC
>JANMPY010000460.1:0-6116 GCA_031370095.1 Betaproteobacteria bacterium | reverse complement strand
ACGTCGGTTTTGCGTTTATCAAAATCCTTGGCGCGATCCTGTAGCGATTTTGCAGGCGTGTCTGCTGCCTGAGTGACGGGTGAGGTATCAACTTTTTTCGCCTCGGTCTTGGTGGCACTGGCCGGCGGCGGCGTGTCGCTGTATTGGACTTTGCCGTCCTTGTCGACCCATTTGTAAACCTGCGCGGCGACCGTCGCGGTGGCCAACAAAATCGCCAAGGCGATGAATAGCTGAACCGGTGATTTCATTTTTCTCTCCTCACTACAATGTATTGATGCTGGCCTGCTTGATGATTTATTACCACGTGACTGGCGGCTTGGAAAGCTGTGCGATCGATTGTCCGCATAGCGCGATGGCTTCTCGCGCATGCTGCAACGTGACGACGCTATCGAAGCCTTTCGCGGCAGTGCGCGCGCGCTCAAGCTCGACCACGGCCGCCGTCCAGAGCGCGCGTTTGATGCGCGCTTCGGTGACGCTTTGTTCGGCAGCTTTCAATGTTGTGTCCGCTTCGTCGGTTAGTGCGACAGGTTTAGGCGGTGGTGCCGCGACAATGATCGCGACAGGAATTGGCGGCGGTTCCTGCACGGCGCAGCCGCTCAAAAAACCGCCGAGCAAAACGCACGCGAACACCGATGTACGCACGACTGAACGATGCGCCAATGCGGCCAGAAAATTGGTGAAAAACAGTTTTATTGTCAACGGCTTAGCCTAAAAACTTCGACTCATTTCGCTAAGGTAGTCGTAAATAGCTCATCCGTCAACCAAAACTGTCATATTTTGCGACTGGAAACGGGTCGCGTATAATCTTGTATTTGTCGGAGTCCGAAACGTGAAACTCGTTAAAAAAGCCCTGACGTTTGATGATGTTTTGCTGGTTCCGGCACGCAGCCACGTGCATCCGCGCGACGTATTGCTCGCCACACAACTCACCAAGTCCATACGCCTCAACATCCCGCTGATTTCGGCCGCGATGGATACCGTCACCGAATCGCGTCTCGCGATTGCGCTGGCGCAAGAGGGCGGCATCGGCATCGTCCACAAAAATTTATCGATCAAAGCGCAAGCAATCGAAGTGTCGAAAGTCAAGCGCTTCGAAAGCGGCGTGGTGAAAGATCCGCTGGTGGTGCCGCCAACGATGCTGGTGCGCGACGTGATTCAGCTACAGCGACAGCACGGTATCTCCGGCCTGCCAGTGGTTGAGGATGGGAAAATTGTCGGCATCGTCACCAATCGCGATATTCGTTTTGAGACCAATCTCAATCAGCCCGTTCGCAACATCATGACGCCGCGTGAGCGCCTCGTGACCGTGAAGGAAGGCGCGACGCTCGATCAGGCGCAGGCGCTGCTACACAAATCCCGACTCGAACGATTGCTGGTGGTGAGAGACACATTCGAGTTGGCCGGCTTGATTACGGTGAAAGATATTCAGAAAGCGAAAGACCATCCCGATGCATGCAAGGACGACATGGGTCGTTTGCGTGTCGGTGCTGGCATCGGCGTGGGTGGAGACAATCTGGAGCGTGCCGCCGCGTTGATCGAGGCCGGTGTCGATTGCCTCGTGGTCGATAGCTCGCACGGCCACGCTCAGGGCGTGCTCGACATGGTGGAAGCGGTGAAGGTGAAGTACCCGAATGTGCAGGTGATTGGCGGTAACGTTGCCACCGCAGACGGCGCGAAAGCAATGGCGGATCACGGTGCCGACTGCGTGAAGATCGGCGTCGGCCCGGGCTCAATCTGCACCACGCGCATCGTTACCGGCGTCGGCATGCCGCAGATCACCGCTGTTGCCGATGCGGCGGGCGCGTTGGAGGCCATGGGCATACCTTGCATCGCCGATGGTGGCATTCGCTACTCCGGCGACGTCGCCAAAGCCATCGCGGCGGGTGCCTCGGCCGTCATGATGGGCAGCATGTTTGCGGGCACCGATGAGGCACCGGGTGAAATCGAATTGTTCCAGGGCCGCTCGTATAAAAGCTATCGCGGTATGGGCTCGCTCGGCGCGATGCAAAAAGGCTCGAGTGATCGTTACTTTCAGGAAAATATCAACAACGCCGACAAGCTCGTGCCAGAAGGTGTTGAAGGTCGCGTCCCATACAAAGGGCCGGTCACCACCATCATTCATCAATTGATGGGCGGCGTGCGCGCCTCGATGGGCCTGGTCGGTTGTCCGACCGTGGAGGAATTCCGCACCCAGGCTACGTTCGTCGAAATCACCGCGGCTGGCATGCGCGAGAGTCACGTGCATGATGTGCAAATGACGAAAGAAGCGCCTAACTATCGGGTGGATTAGTGGCCTGTAACAGCCAATTCGAAAGCGCCTTGCGTGCCTGGCCGGCCGGCTGCGGTGTCGCTCGCCTTGCGAGTACGCAGTGGCTATTCGGCGCGGCTCGCTTCGAGCACCCGGCGCGCCCAAGCACGCCTTTCGCTTCCGAATTGACTCTTACAGGCCACTAGCATGAAACTGTACGGTTCACCCGGCTGCGGCTCAGCCGTTGTCGAAGTAGTTTTGCAGCTTAGCCATCAGCCTTACGACTATATTCAAACGTCATTCTGGGATCAAAACGAACACTTTGCCGCACTGAAAAAAGCCAACCCGCAGGCCAAGGTGCCGACGCTCGTGTTCGACGATGGTACGGTGATGACCGAGAGTGCGGCGATGCTTTTGTATTTCGCCGAGCAGGTTCCGGGATTCATCCCGACAAACCCCGCAAAACGCGCGCAGTTTTATCGCTGGATGCTGTTCATTCCGGCCAACATTTACGCGATGTTCGACATCGGCGATGAGCCGTCGCGCTGGGTCGATGACGAAAAAACGCAAGCTGCGCTGAAAGAAAAATCAGTTGCGCAGCAGAAATTTTTCTGGGGCTTGATGGAGCAAAATTTGGCACCCGCGCCTTATGTGCTGGGCGACACCATGACTGCGCTGGACGTATACATCGCCATGGTCAGCAGGTGGCGTCCGGGACGCGCGTGGTTCGATGAAAACTGTCCGAAGCTGGCGGCTGCAGTTGCGTTGACTGAGCAACATCCGGTAGTGGCAAAAGTATGGGAGAAAAATTTTGGAAAGTAGTCCAGCGGCGAGCGTTGATGCGGCAACTGACATCACCAATGCCACACCGACAGAAAAAAAAGTTGGTCTGAATTTCGTCCTGATCTGCGTCTTCATTGACATGCTCGGCATCGGTCTCGCGATCCCGGTGCTGCCGATACTGGTCGGCGAATTTGTCGAGGGGCGCGATCTGCAAGCCTACTGGTACGGCATTCTTGCCACCGTTTTTGGCCTGCTGCAATTTCTGTTCATGCCGATTCTGGGGGCGATGAGCGACAAGGTTGGCCGCCGTCCGGTACTGCTGTACTCGATGGTCGGCATGTTTTTTAATTTTCTCGCCACCGCTTGGGCACCAACGCTGCTGGCGTTGTTTGTCGGCCGCGTGATCGGTGGCATGTCGGCAGCGAGCATGTCGGTGGCGAGTGCTTATGCATCCGACGTGTCGACACCTGAAAATCGGGCAAAAAGTTTTGGCAAAATCGGTGCGGCATTCGGCATGGGCTTCATCATCGGGCCGATGCTCGGCGGCGTGCTCGGTAGTATCAATCTGCATTTGCCGTTCTATGTCGCAGCGGGGCTTTGCGCAGCAAATTTCATCTTCGGCTATTTTTTCGTGCCCGAATCGTTACCGAAAGAAAAACGTACACCGTTTTCCTTGAAGCGCGCGAATCCATTTTCCTCGCTCGCGCGGCTGGCGACGCGGCCTGATATTCGTGGCCTCGTGGTGGTGTTTGCGCTCGTGACATTTGCGCAGGTGATGCTGCAAACCACGTGGGTTTTATATAACAATTTCCGATTTGGCTGGACGCCGCGTGACAACGGTATTTCGCTGTTTTTCGTTGGCCTCACGGCCGTGATCGTGCAGGCAGGCTTGCTGGGCTGGCTCATTAAACGCCTCGGCGAAGTACGGGTATCGATCATTGGTCTTGCATCCGGTGCGATCATTTATGTGGCTTACGGCCTCGCCACGCAAGGCTGGATGATGTACTTGTTCATTCTGTGCAATATGCTTTCCTTTGCCGCCGGCCCGGCCCTGCAATCGATCGTGTCGAAAGCGACCGACCCGCGCGAGCAGGGTGCGCTGATGGGCTCGCTGCAGTCTTTAAGCAGTCTTGGCATCGTGCTGGTACCGGTGATCAGCACCGGGCTGTTAGCCAAAGTCAGCCACCTGCCGACCAACGACTGGCGCATCGGCTCCACTTTTTTCTTAAGCGCGATCATGCAGACGATTGCGCTGTTTATCGCGTGGCGATATTTTGCGACGCACCGAAATTCTAAAACCGCTGCGACCTGAAACCATGGAACACACCGCTGATAAAATCCTCATCCTCGATTTCGGCTCGCAAGTCACGCAGTTGATCGCACGACGCGTACGTGAAGCCGGTGTGTACTGTGAACTGCATCCGTTCGATATGCCTGACGCCGAGATCCGCGCCTTCAAGCCGAAAGGCATTATTCTTTCCGGCAGCCACGCCTCGGTCATCGAGGCAGACACCGCGCGTGCGCCGCAAATTGTCTTTGAACTAGGCGTGCCGGTGCTGGGCATCTGCTACGGCATGCAGACGATGGCGGCGCAACTGGGCGGCAAAGTGGAAAGCGGTTTGGTGCGCGAATTTGGCTACGCTGAAGTTCGCGCGCGCGGGCGTTCGAAGCTGCTCGAAGGCATTCAGGACCGCGCCAATGCAGACGGGCACGGCCTGCTTGATGTATGGATGTCGCACGGGGACAAAGTGGCCGTGCTGCCGCCGGGATTTACCGTCATCGCATCCAACGATTCGACACCGCTGGCCGCGATGGCGGACGAGTCGCGCGGTTTTTACGCCGTGCAATTTCATCCTGAAGTTACGCACACCAAACAGGGCAGCGCGATTTATAACCGGTTTGTCCACGACATCTGCGGCTGCAAATCGAGCTGGAACATGCCCGACTACGTGCCGCAAGCGATCAACAATATTCGCGAACAGGTCGGCGACGAAGAGGTGATTCTGGGATTGAGTGGCGGCGTCGATTCAAGCGTTGCCGCGGCGCTGATTCAAAGAGCGATTGGTGACAAACTCACCTGCGTATTTGTCGATACCGGGTTGCTGCGCCTAAACGAAGGTCGTCAGGTGATGGAAATGTTTGGTGAGCATATGCACATGAAAATTATTCATGTTGATGCGGCGAATGAATTTCTCGGCCAGCTCAACGGTGTGTCGGATCCCGAACAAAAACGCAAAATTATCGGTCGCGTATTCGTGGAAATTTTCCAGCGCGAAGCTTTAAGACTGCCCTCGGCAAAATGGCTGGCGCAGGGAACGATCTATCCGGACGTGATCGAGAGCGCGTCGGCGAAAACAAAAAAAGCCCACACGATTAAATCGCACCACAACGTCGGTGGTTTGCCGGAGTCATTGCACTTGAAACTCTTGGAACCATTGCGCGATTTGTTCAAGGATGAAGTGCGCAATCTCGGTCTCGCGCTCGGCCTGCCCCGCGCGATGGTATTTCGCCATCCCTTCCCAGGTCCCGGTTTGGGCGTGCGCATTCTCGGTGAAGTCACGCGCGAGGCGGCTGATTTGCTGCGACGCGCTGACGCGATTTTTATCGAAGAGCTTCGCGCTACCAAGGATGCCGATGGAATTAGCTGGTACGACAATGTTGCGCAGGCGTTCGCCGTTTATCTGCCGGTAAAAAGCGTCGGCGTCATGGGCGATGGCCGCACCTATGAAAACGTGGTCGCATTGCGCGCCGTGCAGACCACCGATTTCATGACGGCACACTGGGCGGAGTTACCGTATTCGTTGCTGGCGAAAGTCTCAAATCGGATCATCAATGAAGTGCGGGGATTTAATCGGGTGGTGTATGACGTGAGCGGGAAACCGCCGGCGACGATTGAGTGGGAGTAGCTGTGAAGGATTCCGCCCGGCAAAATATTTCCTCTGGTGCGCCGTGGGAATCAATCGTCGGCTATTCCCGCGCGGTCAGAGTCGGCAATCACATCTGGGTCGCAGGCACCACCGCGACTGATGAAAATGGCAACGTGGTTGGTGTCGGTGACGCTGCTGTACAAACACGTTATGCGCTG
>JANMPY010000446.1:0-1708 GCA_031370095.1 Betaproteobacteria bacterium | reverse complement strand
CGAGGCAATCCTGCTTGCTCGCGTAGACATCGCGGCGCACTTGTTCTTTTGCACAACCGGCGAGTGTCGCGGTCAGCGCAGCAGCGCCGATCAACACCAGCGTGACGCGCCCACTTCTACGCCTGACTCTTTTCAACATGTCGCATTCTCCCGGCTGTGATGCCCGATATATTACCCGATCAAAGTCTTGATGTACTCGGGCAGCGCCAGCATCGCCGAGTGCATTTCACCGTTATACAACTGCCTGTCGCCAACGCCACGATCATGCAGACGCTGCTCCACCTCGACTGCAGTCATGGCGCGCGGATCGAGCGTGTCGGAGGCAACTGCAAAGCCCCACGTCGCGCCGTAAATCGGGATGTGAACAAAATACGGCGCAACGCGCGAAAACACTGCGCGCAAATTTGCCACGCTATCGGTAACGCGACGTGCATGCGAAAACGGCGAGCCAATGTGCAGCACCAACGCGCCGCCCGCCGATAAGGCGCGTTTGCAATCAGCATAAAACGTTTGCGTGTATAGCGCCTCTGCCGCGCCAATGGGATCGGTGAGATCGAGCATGATCAAATCAAAACGCGCTGTCGTCGTTTTAACGAACGCCATGCCGTCACCGATATGCACGTCAAGTTTCGGATTGGCGAACGCATCGCGATGAACGCTGCGCAAATGTTTTTTTGCCATCTCAATCACACCTGCATCCAGCTCGGCCAGCACCACGCGCTCGACCGACGGATGCTTCAAGACTTCCTCCGACGAGCCGCCGTCACCGCCGCCAACGATCAGCACGCTGCGCGGCGCGACATGCGAAATCAACGCCGGATGCACCAGCGACTCGTGATAAAAAAATTCATCCCGCTCGCTGGTCATGTTGGCGCCATCAATACGCATGAGCTTGCCAAGCACCGGTGTGTCGAACACCTCGATCAACTGGAGCGGCGTTTGCAGCGCGTCGATCAGTGTGCCTTCAAAATAGACACCTGACAACGCGTCCAACGTTTCATCGAGACGCATGATTTTATTTATGCCGCAGCCTTGATCGGCAGCTCTTTGCCGCGCCAGACGCGCTTCATCAACACGTCGGCAGGTTGAAGTGCGGCGATCAGCGCAGCGTAAAGTTGCTCCGCACGAGCGCTGTTGTCTGCGGTCACGTTGCAAACATAAACGTCCAGCGTCGCCCCGTCGCGCTCGGGCCAGGTGTGAATCGCCAAGTGCGACTCGGCAAGCACCACTGCACCGGTCGCGCCGCCCACCTGAATTTTGTCGAAACCATCGAACTGATAAAAATGCTCACCCAGTACCGATAAACCTGCGGCCTCACACGCCGTGACGCAAAGCTCACGCAGCGCGTCAGCAGAAATCAGATAGTCGCCCCAGGGGCAGTTGTAGAGATCAGCGATGATATGGAGACCCTGCATGTCGCGCGTCCTTTATTGTTGGCTTACGCATGATTTTCGCGGCAGGCACATAGCGATAAATTATAATCGGCATCCACTCTCAAATCTCACTATCACGCCATTATGTCCACGCCAAACCGCACCGAGCTCGCCAACGCCATCCGCGCCCTCGCGATGGATGCAGTACAAAAAGCGAACTCCGGGCATCCCGGCGCGCCGATGGGCATGGCCGATATTGCGGAAGTTTTGTGGCGACACCATTTGCAACATAATCCAAAAAATCCGCACTGGGCGGATCGTGATCGTTTCGTGTT
>JANMPY010000421.1:0-4312 GCA_031370095.1 Betaproteobacteria bacterium | reverse complement strand
TCCTTGGCCTTACAGAGCTCCTCCGAGAGACGGAACAGATTGGTCGCGTACAGGGTGCTCGCCTGTTTCGGCAGACGGCTCGGCAAATCCGCGTAGCCAATAATCGTCACACCGTGCTTCACCACCACTTTGCCCGGCTCGGTCAATTCGCAATTGCCGCCCTGCTCTGCCGCCATATCAACGATGATGCTGCCCGGCTGCATCGATTGCACCATTTCGGCGGTGATGAGTGTTGGCGCGGGCTTGCCGGGGATCAGCGCGGTGGTAATGATGATGTCGACTTCTTTGGCCTGCTTGGCAAATGTTTCGCGTTGCGCTTTCTGGAAGCCCTCGCTCATTACCTTTGCGTAACCACCGACGCCGGTGCCTTCCTCGGTGTAATCCACCGGCACGTATTCGCCACCGAGCGATTTGATTTGGTCGGCCACTTCTGGCCGCGTGTCGTTCGCGCGCACGATCGCGCCCAAGCCCGACGCCGCGCCAATCGCCGCCAATCCGGCGACACCTGCGCCGATCACAAAAACTTTCGCCGGTGGCACTTTGCCCGCCGCTGTGATTTGCCCAGTGAAAAATCGCCCAAAGTGGTGTGCCGCCTCAATCACCGCGCGATAGCCGCCGATATTGGCCATCGACGAAAGTGCATCGAGCTTTTGCGCACGTGAAATGCGTGGCACGCTGTCCATCGCCATCACGGTGACTTTTCTCGCGGCGAGTTTTTGCAGGAGCTCCGGATTTTGCGCGGGCCAGATGAAACTCACCAGCGTCGAGCCTTCACGCATCAGCGCGACCTCATCGAACGTCGGTGCGCGTACTTTGAAAATGATGTCGGCCGCCGACCATAAATTCGCCGCGCCGTCGATGATGGTGGCACCCGACGCACGGTAGGCGTCGTCGCTCACATTGGCCGCGTCACCGGCACCGGATTCAACCGAGACCGCGAAACCGAGCTTGATCAGTTTCACGACGACTTCGGGAACGGTCGCGACGCGTTTTTCACCCGGAAATATTTCGCGCGGAATTCCGATTTTTTGTGGCATGTTTTTTCTCCCTGAATTCTATTGCTCAACTTAATTACGCGTGACTTTGCTGTTTTCAACCGGCAACGAGAGTTTAACGCGAAGTCTGCCAGCGGTGGACGCTGTAGTCGCGTTTTTCATCGCCAACAGAATTTACGCCTGCATGACTTTTTTCAAGCGCCATTGTCAATCGACAAACTGCAACGCCGCCAGCCGTGCATACAAGCCACCTTCCGCGACCAGCGAGTCATGATTACCCTCGGCGACAATCGCGCCCTCGTCCATCACGATGATCCGATCAGCCGATTTCACGGTCGCCAGACGATGCGCGATGATCAGCGTGGTGCGGCCTTGCATGAGTTTTTGCATCGCGAGCTGCACCATGCGCTCAGACTCGGCATCGAGCGCCGAGGTGGCTTCGTCCAGCAACAAGATCGCGCGATCAGCCAGAAAAGCACGCGCAATCGAAATGCGTTGACGCTGCCCGCCAGAGAGCCTCACGCCGCGCTCACCTAGATAGGTGTCAAATTTTTCCGGCAGTGCTTCGATGAACTCCAACGCATACGCGGCCTCGCATGCAGCGTACACGTCAGCGTCGCTCACATCGGCATCGTGGCGACCGTAGCGCACGTTGTCGGCAACACTGGCGGCGAAAATCACCGGGTCTTGCGACACCAGCGCGATGCGCGAGCGCACGTCACGCGGATCGGCGTCCCGGATATCAACGCCGTCGATCAATATTCGTCCCGATTTCGCATCATAAAAACGCAGCAGCAATTGGAACACCGAAGTCTTGCCCGCGCCGCTGGGGCCGACCAGCGCGAACACCTGGCCGGGCGAAATATCTGCCGAGAAGTTTTTGATCGCAGCAACATCTTTGCGCGACGGATAGTGAAACGTTACGTTTTGAATCGACAAGTGGCCAATTTTATTTCTGCCATTCGCCGTCGGCAGTAGAACAGGATTGGCCGGTGCCGCAATATCGGGCTCGGTCGCGAGCAACTCCATCAATCGTTCCGAGGCACCCGATGCGCGCATCAGCTCGCCATACACTTCGCTCACCGCCGCCACGGCATTGGCAACCAGTACCGAATAAAACAAAAACGCCGAGAGCTCACCGCCCGTGATGCGGCCTTTGATGACGTCGTTGCCGCCGACCCATAGAATCACGCCGATCGCACCGAAAGCCAGCACGATCACCGCCGCAATCAATGAGGCATTGAAACGCGCCTTGGTAATTGCGGCGGCAAATACCGCCTCGATGCGATCAGCGAAACGCGCGCGATCAATCGGCTCGTGTGTGTAAGCCTGTACGGTACGAACTTCATGCAGCGTTTCATCAAGAAAAGCGGTCGCGTCGGCAAGACGGTCGGTCATTTCCTTGGCGAGTTTTCGCACCCGCCGCCCCAGCAGCAAAATCGGCACCAATACAAGTGGGATGCCCGCCATCACCAGCAAGGTTAGCTTGGTGCTGGTAATCAACAGCATCACCATGCCGCCGAAAAAAAGCACGATGTTACGCAGCGCGAACGAAAACGCGCCACCGATCACCGCGTCGAGCAACGCCGTGTCGTTGGTGATGCGGGACATTACTTCGCCGGTGCGCGTGACCTCAAAAAAAGTTGGCGATAGTTTCAGGATATGGTCGAACACCGCGCGGCGAATATCCGCGATGAATCGCTCGCCCACCCAGTTAATGAGGTAGTAACGGGTAAAGGTGGCGATGCCCAACACAATTAGCAGACCGAGCAGCGCAAACAATGTCTGATCGAGCGTCTCGGCGCTGGCGGCCGAGAAACCCTGATCGATCACGTGCTTCAAGCCCTGCCCGATGGCCAGAATGGTCGATGCGGCGACCACCAGGGCGAGCATCGCGCAGAAAAATCTGGTCTTGTACGGCGCGATAAAACGAATCAGCGCGGCGAGCTTTTTTAGATCGCGGATATTTTTGCGTGGCTCGGTTTTTTGCCCGGTCGGTGAAGCCGTATTTACATCAATGGCCGACTGCTGCGTTGGCGTAGCGACGACTAACCCCCGCGTTTCAGTGCTGGTCTTGAGACCTTGCCGCCAACGCTGAATGAGGCGCGGTCCTGCGCCACGCTTGAGCGGATTTCAGAAATTACGCCGCCAGATAATGCGCTGGTCGCCATCGTCGCATTTACGTTGCCGTTGGCCAGCAACACGCCGCCGACGAATTTCATTTTTTCATAACGCACAACACCATCGGAGACTCGTAATTGCCCGTTGAGCGTACTGAACTTTGATTGGCCACCGACACTGCCCGGTGAGCGCATCACCTGCACCAGATCGACGTTGCCCACCGCGCCGTCTTTGACTTCAAAATTACCCTGGATATTTGGCTTGTCGAGCAACGCGCCGACGCTCGCGGCCTCCCCCGACGCGGTGAATCTGCCGTCGAGCTTGCCGGTCAGTGAAATATCTCTGGTGAAAACTTGCGTGAGCTGATCGACTTTAAGTTTCTCGACACCAAGCTCGCCACTGAACGTCAAACCCTGCTTCCATGAAACCTTGAGATTGCCGGTACCGGTGCCATCCAAAAGCTTCGCCTCGATGAGCGGGAAAACCATACCGCCGTCGAACATCGTTCCTTTGGCGGAAAGGTTGGCGATTGGCACCGGGCTGCCGAGCGGCAGATTCATTCCGCGCGCGGAAAACTCAACCGCCCAGGGATCATTCACTGCCGTGCCGGGTGGCGCATCTCCCGTGATCGCCGCAGTATTAGGCGAGATGTCGAGATTCCATTTGCCGTCTTTGGCGCGCGCCGTTGCCTGAACAATTTTTCCCGACTTATCCAGTTTTAGTTCGGCGTCGAGATAATCTATTGCCACGCCGGCCACATCCAGCTTCACGCCGCGCAATACGATCCTGCCGATTTCGATGCCCTTGCCACGACCGACCGCATCGGCCCATTTAAGCGCGCGCGGCAACGCATCGGCCGCGATACTTACCTCGGTCAGCTCGAGCGTATCAATCACGAAACGGTCGCCAAACAGCGTGGCCAGATCCATATAGAGTTTGCCGCTCACCGCTTTGGCGTCGTACTCTTTGCCCAGCGATAATTTCTCGATCCTGACATGCGGACGCGGGAAAAGCGCCACCCGCAAACTGCCTGACGAAACATCATCGTGCAGCCATTCGGCGAGCGATTTCGCGAGCCTCGCGTTCACCGCACCCAGCGGGATCACTTGTACCAACACCACCGCCAGCACCACCAGGGCGATCACACCCAACACCAGCCAGCGCACGCCGCTGCCGCCCTTCTTCCGGCCGCGCTG
>JANMPY010000392.1:0-1612 GCA_031370095.1 Betaproteobacteria bacterium | reverse complement strand
TGGATCGCGCGACCGTGCTGCAAACGTTGCGCGATGCGGGTCTCGGCGCATGCTCGCATGTGATCGGCCACTTGAATGCGACCGACGAGCTGCGTGTCGTTCGCGCGGCCAAACCGGTGCTGGCTGAGAAGCGCGTAGATCTGCAACGCGCCTGGAGCGAGACCAGCCATCTTATTCAATCGCTTAGAGATAACCCTGTTACCGCGAAACAGGAATACGACCGGATTCTGGATCTCAAGGATCCGGGCCTGAATGCAAAATTGACGTTTGACCCTGCCAACAATATTGCTGCACCGTTCATCGCAACAAATGTGAAACCAAAAATCGCCATCCTTCGCGAGCAAGGCGTGAACGGTCAACTTGAAATGGCGCACGCATTTACCAAAGCGGGATTCACCGCGATTGACGTACACATGAGCGACATCATCGCGGGCCGCATCTCGCTGAATGATTTCAAAGGCTTTGCCGCGTGTGGCGGATTTTCCTATGGCGATGTGCTTGGTGCGGGTGAAGGCTGGGCAAAATCAATTTTGTTTAATCAACGTGCGCGTGATGAGTTCGAGGCATTCTTCCAGCGCAAAGATTCATTCGCGCTTGGCGTTTGCAACGGCTGCCAGATGATGTCCAATCTGCACGAAATCATTCCGGGTGCTGATAACTGGCCGCACTTTGAGAAAAATAAAAGCGAGCAATACGAAGCGCGCACGGTGCTGTTGGAAATTCGTGAGTCGCCTTCGATTCTGTTTACCGGCATGGCGGGTTCACGCATTCCCGTCGCGACCGCACACGGCGAAGGTCAGGCGGTGTTTCGCGATCAAGTGCAGCAAGATGCCGTCCGTTGGCAATGCGCGGCGCAGTTCGTCGACAATCATGGGCACGCCACCGAACAGTTCCCCGCGAACCCGAACGGCTCACCACTCGGCATGACCGCGTTCACCACACCCGTTGGGCGCTTCAACATCATGATGCCTCATCCGGAACGCGTGGTGCTCGCGGTGAATCTGTCATGGCATCCACAGACATGGAAAAACGAAAGTCCGTGGATGCGGGTGTTTCGGAATGCACGGGCCTGGGTGGGTTAGTCAAACACTGGCACTGGCGCGGACTTCAGGGCATTTTGTGGCTGGGAGGCGCGCCGAATGGCGATCTGTGTGTTGGTGTGCTGGGACGTGATATTTGAACGCATGGTCGCGCCTCTTCGTATGTCGATACTGGATGGCGCTACGTTCGCATTAATGTTGGGCATGACTTTAATAACAGTATCTACGCGCTACGGGCTATACGCGATGGTCCACAACATCGAGAAGCTCGCGCATCATGGTGATGCGATGCCGAAAGTAACGGCAAAAAGCAGAAACATGCGTGCGTAAGGGCGTTGTCCCGGCGAGAATTGGCTCGCTCAACGCGGCAACAAAACACAACAGCAAAAATGCACGGTCGTCGCACAAAACGTGACGTGCGCTGGACTATTTTGCGGGCGAAAAGGGGTTTTCCTACAGCTTCAACGTCGTGCTCACCGGCGCGCTTTAGCGCGTCCGGTGCAGCTACTAGTTAGACGATTTTCGTTCATATGGATGGGCCTCGAATGGCAGTTGGTACGCTCCAGCCACCG
>JANMPY010000268.1:0-3333 GCA_031370095.1 Betaproteobacteria bacterium | reverse complement strand
CAACAACGAAGCGACCGATCATGGCTACGACGAGGCTTTGCTGCTCGACACCGAAGGTTATGTCGCCGAAGGTGCAGGTGAAAATTTGTTTCTGGTGCGCGACGGCAAAATCAGCACGCCGGAGCTGACCTCGGCGCTCGATGGCATCACCTGGCGCTCCATTCAGGTGGTCTGCGCGGATCTCGGCATTCCGGTCGAGCCGCGCAAGATCACGCGAGATGATGTGTACATCGCCGACGAAGCTTTTTTCACCGGCACCGCTGCGGAAGTGACACCGATTCGTGAAGTCGACGGTCGTGTCATCGGCGAAGGTGTGCGCGGGCCGATTACTGAAAAGTTACAAACGGCGTTTTTCGATATCGTCAATGGTCGCAATCCGAAATATCACGAATGGCTCACGCCGGTAAAGTAGACGAGGACATATCGCATGAGCATCGAAACCCGCACCGAACTCAAATACACACGCATCGAAGTTAGCGCAAGCGATTTGCCGCTGCACTGCCCAATGCCGTCGATGAAACTGTGGAACACGCATCCGCGCGTGTATCTGCCGATTGAAGAAACGGGTGAAGCCAAGTGCCCGTACTGCGGCACGGTTTATAAATTGACGGGGCCGGTCAAGCACGGTCACTAATGCGTATTCTGATCGTCGCCCCGTCCTGGATCGGCGACGCGGTGTTGTCGCAACCGCTGTTGATGCGGCTTCAAACTAACGACACTCACGCAGACATTACCGTGCTTGCACCCAAATGGGTGATGCCGGTCTATGCGCGCATGCGCGAAGTTAAAACAGTCATTGAAAATCCGTTCGGACACGGCGCGCTGCAACTTGCCGCACGGCGGCGCTTGGGAAATAGTCTCGCGCGCGAAAAGTTTGACCATGCATTCGTGCTGCCGAATACGTTCAAGTCCGCGCTGATTCCGTGGTTTGCCGACATCCCGCTGCGTACCGGTTTTCGCGGCGAAAAGCGCGGCTGGATTCTTAACGATTGCCGCGACCTCGACGAGCATACGCTGCCGACGATGGCCGAACGATTTGCCTCGCTGGCCACAAGGTCAGGCGAGCCGTTGACGCAACCGGTGTCGCAACCTGCGCTGCAAGTGGATGAGCAACACCGCGCGGACACCCTTGCGCGATTGAATCTGAACCTGGACAAGCCTGTCGTCGCCTTCTGCCCCGGCGCGGAATACGGCCCGGCCAAGCGCTGGCCGGCCAGACATTTCGCCGAACTCGCATGTTCGCTCCACGCACAGGGCAAACAAATCTGGCTGCTCGGCGGCAAAGGCGACCGCGACATCGCCGATGAAATAAACCAGTTGTCCAATAACGTCTGCCTCAATCTCTGCGGCGAAACAGCGCTTGATGACGCAATCGACCTGCTAAGTTTGGCAGCGCAAGTGGTGACGAACGATTCCGGGCTCATGCATATCGCCTGCGCGGTCGGCGTGCCGGTTGCCGCACTTTACGGATCGAGCTCGCCCGCATTCACGCCACCACTGTCAGCAAAGGCGAAGGTCATTTCGCTGAATGTTGAATGCAGCCCGTGCTTTCAACGCGTCTGCCCGCTGGGACATTTCAAGTGCATGAATGAGATGAGCGCAAAACAGGTGCTGCAACAATTGACGCCGTGATCGCGGCATAATTCGGTTTTGCATCAGCGCTTCTCAGGAGTAAAAACATGAAAACTTTCGCAATCACCGCAGCACTTTTCAGCTTCGCTACGTCAGTCGCGTTTGCAGCAGCACCCGCCAAAGTCGCGGAACCAGAATATGTTGACGCGATCAATCAATGGCGCGACACCGTTGAAAAAGGTTTGCGACGCGACAACGGCTGGCTCACGCTGGCGGGTCGGTTCATCATGAAGCCGGGGGTCAATACCTTTGGCACGGCAGCCAATAACGACATCGTCTTCCCGCCGCAACTCAAAGGCACCGGGCCCGACCTGATCGGCACCATTACGGTCGACAACGCAAAAAAATCCGTCACGCTCAAACTCAACGATGGCGTCAGCATGACCAGCGATGGCAAGCCCTTCACCGGCGAACGCGTGCTCAAATATGATGCCGACAAACGCGACTGGGTGTCCCTCGGTCGGATCTCGATCCACATCATTGAGCGCGATGGCCGCTATGTGCTGCGGCTGGCGGATAACGAATCACTGGTGCGGAAAAATTTCCCCGGGCGCGTGTGGTACGACGTGAACCCCGCCTTCAAAGTCAACGCAAAATTTGTCGCCTACCCGCCAGGCAAAAAACTTTCCATCGTCAACGTGATCGACGAAATCTCCGAGGAGCCTTGCCCCGGTTATGTCGAATTCACCCTGCAGGGAAAGAAATACAAAATGGATGTCGTCGGTGAAGACGAAGGCATGTTTTTCGTGATGCGCGACGGCACCTCCGGCGACACCACTTATCGTCCCTCACGATTTTTGTACGTCGACAAAAAACCGAAGGCGAACGAAACTTTTCAACTCGACTTTAATAAAACCTACAACCCACCGTGCGCGTTTTCCGAATACACCACCTGCCCGCTGCCGCCGGAACAAAATATTTTGAAAACGCGGATTGAGGCGGGGGAGAAATATCGGAAGCTGGGGTAGTCCAGTCTGCCGTGACGGCTGCGCATGAATGGCAGCTAATATACTCGCATAACGTAGCGTAGATCGCCATTTAACGCGCCTTGCAGGGCACAATCTCGCCAAACGCCGCGCCAGTGCTAGACTTTCAAATCAGCCGGCGTATCAATATCGGCAAAAATCCCTGCGTCATCAACGCTGATTTCTTCAACCAAATTCGCGTCAGCCTTGATGATTTCACGCGCGCCAATGTCGCCGGACAGGGACTGCAACCGCGCGCAATACTTCGCCGAAAAACCCACCGGATGGCCGCGCCTGCCCGCCATCGTTGGCACCACGATTGGCGCACCACCTCGCAGTGCATTAATGACCGCCACCATCGTATCAACGCGAATTGACGGCATGTCACCCAGCGCAATCAGCCAGCCACTCGCAGCCCGCTTTGCCGCAACGCCCGCTGCAATGCTGGTGCCCATGCCTTGTTCGGCGCGATCATTAATGACAATTTCGCATCCTAAAGTTTGCAATACATCGGTGAGATCAGAATCGCGGCGCACTACCGCAACGATATTGCCTCCACAGGCAGCAGCCAAATGCGCAACCGAGGCGTCGATGATGCGGCGCCCATCAGGCAGCCGGGCGAGCAATTTCTGCGAACCGAAGCGCGAACCGACACCAGCCGCAAGGAGTATGCCTGCAATCACGCTTTATGCGGCTGACGACGCAGACGAATTCGGCGCAACCGCCGCACGCGCCA
>JANMPY010000241.1:0-6856 GCA_031370095.1 Betaproteobacteria bacterium | reverse complement strand
ACGGCAATATTTCGGCCACCCGATAGCTGACCCACGCGGCATCGTCGAATTGTTGCTCGTCGACACCGCCGCCCAAGCCAAGCTGCGCAAATACTTTACGCAGAAAATTCGCGCATACCAGATGCTCTGGACAATCGATATGCATGTCGTCGGGAAGCGTCAAAATTTGGCCGATGATAAGGCCGCTTTTTGAGGCCGACTCTGAAAGTATTTTGAAGCGTGTGGAGCCTTTGACGCGCACTTGCAGGACGCCGAGGTTTTGCATATCCCAATCCGACACATGCGCAAGCGTGCCGACCGACTCGGGTGCCGCCGGGATGCCTACTTCGTTACCTTCGCGAATCAACACAATGCCGAATGGTGAGCCGGTCTTTAAGCAAACTTTCGCCATTTCCAGATAGCGCTGCTCGAAAATTTTAAGCGCCATGGTGCCACCGGGAAACAAAACCTGACCGAGTGGAAATATCGGCAGCTCGTCAGGCGGAGCAAGATTGGATTTCAGTGCGGCGAGCGCAGCGCCGGTGACGCTTGCGAGTACAGATTTGGTCATGACAGATTCTAAAAAAATCAGCTCAAGTCGCGATGGCGAATAAGCACCTGCTGCTCAGAGCCAAATCGCTGCGCCAACTCTTCAACAATATAAACCGAGCGATGCTGTCCACCAGTGCAACCAATGGCAATCGTCAGCGCGGCGCGATTGTCGCCGATAAACGACGGCAACCAACGCACCAGGAAAGACGTGATGTCATCGACAAAGTGTCCCACGTTCAGATCAGCCTGCAGAAATGCGATTACCGGCACATCCTTGCCGGTCAATGGTCTTAACACGGGATCGTAAAATGGATTTGGCAAAAATCGCGCATCGAAAACCAAATCAGCGTCCATCGGGATGCCATGCTTGAAACCGAACGACTGGAACGCCAGTGCAATCCGGTTGCGATCCACCTTGAGCCAGTCCTTGATCCATCCGCGCAATGCATTTGGACTCACGTCCGACGTATCCATGCGATGTCCCAACTCGGCGATATCGGCCAGGATGCGACGTTCCTCCATAATGCAGGCGATCATGCCGCCAGGTATTTTGTCAGCCAAAGGATGCGGACGCCGTGTTTCCGAGAACCTGCGCGCCAGCGCTTCATCGTTGGCCTCAAGAAAAATAACGCGGCAATCAATGCCGCTGGCATTCAATTGTTCAATCGTATTTGGCAGCGTGGCGAGGGTCTCGCCGGTACGCGCGTCGATGCTGATCGCAACTTTTTCGCTGGTGTCTTTTATCGAATCGATCAGTCCGGAAATCAGGCTCGCGGGCAGATTGTCGACCGCAAAATAGCCGGTATCTTCGAGTGCCTTCAACGCAACACTTTTGCCGGAACCTGACAGGCCACTGACGAGAATGAGCTGCATTATTGAGCCATCACGGAAGCTGGATTAGTTAGCGATTGCTGGGCTGACTCACTCGATGCCATAGGCGCGGAATGCGCTGGTATCGTTGAATCGGTTAATCGGATTTTCGCTTGCTGCGTCATCTTGTTGTTCGCGCATCGCCTCGTCATGCCGGTCAAGAAAATCTTTGGTCGAATCGTAACCGCGCGTTTGCAGGATGTAATTGCGAACGGCCGCCTCGACCAGCACGGCGAGGTTGCGTCCCGCCACGACGGCCAGGGTAACGGTCGGAATTTCAACACCGAGAATGGTGGTCGCGCTTGATTTGGTTTGCAATCGATCCAGCGCGCGGAAATACTCGTCGGTCGGACGCTCGAGATGAACAATCAGTCGCAATGTTTTACGTGGACGCACAGCGGTCTCGCCAAAAATAGCGCGAATGTTCAAAACCCCGATTCCGCGCACTTCGAGAAAATCGCGCAGCAGTGCCGGGCAGCGACCTTGGATGGTTTCGGGCCCCACTTGATACAACTCCACCGCGTCATCCGCTACCAGTCCTGCGCCGCGCGAAATCAACTCAAGCGCCAGCTCGCTTTTGCCTATTTGTGAATCGCCAGTGATCAGCGTACCAAATCCAAGCACATCGAGAAAAACGCCGTGGCTGGAGGTAATTTCGGAAAGCTCCCGTTGCAGATAGGGTCTGAGCAAATTAACAAACACACGGCTTTGTTTTTGCGACAGGAACAACGGCGTCGCGTGCCGATCACAGGCGTCGATCAGAAAGTCCGGTGCGTCAGCGCCGTCGCATAAAAAAATGCATAGCGTTTCGCCTGTGCAAAGCACGGCCAGACTCTCGTCGCGCGCCGCTGGCGCTTGTTTACCCAGATAGTCGAGATCGCTCAACCCGAGCGCCTGCATCAGGATCGGATGAATGAGATTCAAGTGCCCGACCAGCCCCACGCCGGGGCGGTCAAGAGCCTCGTGGGTGAGTTCACGCGACGCTCCCTTCTGACCAGCGATCCAGGTCAGCTGCAGCTTTTCGCGTCTATCGTCAAATAGTTGCTGTACGCTTAATCGCGGCATACGGCGACCATTCGGTCAGCAGTTTGTGGATGGCGGTGGGATCGGATTCGCGCAGTAGCTCGTCGCGCAGGTCTGCATCGCTGAACATTTCGGCGAGTTCCGAGAGCATGTTCAGATGCTGCTCGTTCGCGTGCTTAGGAACGAGCATCGCAAACACCAGTCGCACCGGCTCGCCGTCAGGCGATTCGAAAGGTATGCCGTCTTTTGCGCGGACGAAAACAGCAACTGTTTCGCGCAGGCTTTTGATGCGTCCATGCGGGATCGCGACCTGAAAACCCAAGCCGGTGGAGCCCAATTTTTCGCGGGCGAAAAGTGCATCAAAGACAGTGACGCGGGCGATGCGATTTTCATTTTCGAACATCAAGCCGATCTGTTCGAACAGTCGTTTTTTGCTGGTGAGATCAACGTCGAGGGCGACGCGCGCGGTGACAAGCGTTTTGCTGATGAAGTTCATTGGTCGGTTACGAGGTCGCAGACGTATACGCGCTGATTTTAGCCACGCTAGAAAAGGCCGCTAGGATAACGTTTTTTCACCGCACCAACCGAAAGCGCCAAATGCACGGCAAGCTTGCCGAAACATGATGGCTCGCATTGCGCGCGATAGGTGGTGAAGAGTGAAGGTGAAGATGCGACCGACAGGATGTCAGTCGCTCGTGGTTATTCAGAATCGGCTGCAAGCGTTGATTCCGGCGGGATGCGTTTCAATGCGGGCGTATCGTGTTTGTTTTTGACTTTTTCCTTGTGTTTGATGATCTGCCGATCCAGCTTGTCCACCAGTAAATCGATCGCGGCATACATGTCCGGATTCTCGCTTTCGACGAAAATATCCTTGCCGGAAAGGTGAACGTTGGCTTCGATCTTCTGTTGCAGTTTTTCGACGCTTAAAATCATGCTGACGTCGATCACGTGATCGAAGTGCCGGTTGATACGGGTCATCTTGGAAGAAACGTAATCACGTATGGACGGTGTGATTTCGAGGTGATGGCCAGTCATGTTTAAATTCATTTGCCAATCTCCTTTTAAAAGTAACCACCACGCTTTGCCTGCCGCGATGCGAAACCTGTACAAGTTAACGACTTAAATGACATCACAATCAGCAACCAATCTGCGCCGACACTACAGAACAGACTAACTACCGCACTACCCAAAAACTAAACAAACATCATGAAACACTGCTGCTAAAAAACTTCCGCAAATTTGCCGGTTGAATCTGCATCGCTTCGCGATACTTTGCCACCGTGCGCCGTGCGACAACAATTCCCTGTTGACCCAGAATATCCGAAATCCGATGGTCCGACAGGGGTTTTTTTATATCTTCTGCGTGAACTAATTGCTTGATTAGCGCACGTATCGCGGTCGACGAGCAGGCACCGCCAACATCGGTTGCAACGCTGGAACCAAAAAAATATTTGAGCTCAAAAATGCCGCGCGGTGTGAGCATGTACTTCTGCGTCGTTACCCGTGAGATGGTCGATTCGTGCAATCCGACCTGGTCGGCAATCTCGCGTAATACCAACGGTCGCATCGCTACCTCACCGTGGTCGAAAAAGTGTCGTTGACGCTCAACAATGGCTTGCGTCACGCGCAAAATCGTGTCGAATCGCTGCTGCACGTTTTTGATCAGCCAGCGCGCTTCCTGCAATTGGCCGGAAAGATTTTTACCGTCGCTATCACGACTCTTGTGCAGCAAATCCGCATATAACTTGTTGACGCGAAGCTTGGGCATCGCCTCGGAATTGAGCTGCGCAGCCCATTTGCCGCCAACTTTTTTAACCACGACATCGGCAACCACGTAGCGGATTTCGCCTTGGCCAAAATTGCGGCTGGGCTTTGGGTCGAGTGAGACGATCAATTCACGAACTTGTTTTACCTCATCATCGTCGCAACGCAGCAGGCGTTTTAATTTTACAAAGTCGCGTGCCGCCAACACCTCCAAATGCTGATCAACCACTTGCAGCGCGCGATCAAGCTGCGGCGTATCACGCGGCAATGCGCGCAGTTGCAAGGCGAGGCACTCCGACAGTGATCGTGCGGCGACGCCCGTGGGCTCAAGTGCCTGCACACGCCGCAATGCAATCAACAGGTCATCGGGCTCGACCTCCATGTGCTCGGCGATCATTGCACACAGGTCATCCATATTGTGGGTGAGGTAGCCGTCTTCATCGAGATGCGCGATCAAGATCATCGCCAGCCGCTTGTCCCGCTCCGGCAGCGACATCAGGTTTAGCTGCGTGATGAGGCTCTCCTGCAAACTAGGCTCGGCAGCCGCAACTTGTGAATATTCGCTGTCCTCATCGTCGTCGCTGCGTCGAGATGCGGCGGCGTAGCTGGTGCCGTCATCGATGCCGGTATCGAACGACTGCTCGACGCGATCTTCACTCTCGCCTGGTGCGTTGTCCGCGGGTGCGGGCGCGGATGCGTCGCTCGATTGGGCTTGGCTGTAATCGTTGCCGTTAAGAAAATTAGTTGGCAACTCAACCGCTTCACCGGCTGAATCCACCCGCTCAAGCAACGGATTTTCGAGCAAATATCGCTCCAGCTCCTGATTCAAATCCACCGTCGATAGCTGTAGAAGCTTGATTGACAGCTGCAATTGCGGCGTCAATGTCAGGTGCTGCGAAAGTTTGAGTTGGAGACTTTGCTTCATGGGGAGAGCGGACGCCACCTTAACGAAAACGACATTACAGGCGGAAATTTTCTCCTAGATAGACTCTGCGTACCGCTTCATTATGGATGATTTCTTCAGGCTTTCCGAACGCGAGAACCGAGCCCTGATTGATGATGTAGGCATGATCGCAAATGCCGAGTGTTTCGCGCACATTGTGGTCGGTGATCAGTACGCCGATGCCGCGATTTTTGAGAAATTTGATGATTTCCTGAATGTCGATGACCGCGATCGGGTCAACACCCGCAAACGGCTCATCGAGCAAAATAAACCGTGGCTCAACCGCCAGCGCACGCGCAATCTCGACGCGCCGCCGCTCTCCACCCGACAAGCTGATCGCCGGGCTGTTGCGCAAATGCGCGATATGCAATTCGTCGAGCAAGGCCTCGCGTTTGGATTCAATTTCCTCGGCGGTTAAATCGCGTAATTCCAGCACCGCCTGAATATTTTCTGCAACGGTGAGCTTGCGAAAAATCGACGCCTCCTGCGGCAGATAAGAGAGCCCCAGCCGCGTCCGTCGAAAAATCGGCATGCGTGACAAATCGTTGCCATCCAGAAATATCCGTCCGCCATCGAGCGGGACAAGTCCCACGATCATGTAAAAGCAGGTGGTTTTACCCGCGCCGTTTGGGCCCAGCAGACCGACGACTTCGCCGCTTTCAACCGAGAACGAAACATCGCTCACCACCATCCGTTTGCGGTAGGACTTCTTCAGGCCATCGACACGCAATACGCTTTTTTGGCCGAGTACATTGATCGCGGCGGCGGGTGATTCGACAGGCTGGTTCATCTTGAATTCAAAGGGCCATACGTTCGGCTATTCAACTTTGGGCGGTGCGGCTGGTTTGGATTTTTCGTCTGCAATTTTCGGCTGGATCGTAATGGTGGGGCGGGTGGCAGCCGCAGCCGGTGTCGAATTGCCTTTCGCGTCCGGGATCGAGTTGCGTGCCTGCATGACTTCGGTCGCGGAGTTGTAATAAATATATTCGCCCTTCAACTCATCAGCACCGCTTTTGAGACGCGCGCGCGACAGCAGCTTCAATGTATCTGCCTTGTCGTCGAATTCAGCGCGGTCCGCAAAGCCCTCCATGAAATCAGCAGAGCCCTCACGCTTTTGCCTGAAGGCGATCTGCCCTTTTGGGCCACCGAAAGCCTCGGCCGTGACTGCGCCCGCATCGTCCTCCTTGACGATCATTCGCTCTGCCGTAAAGCGCATCGTGCCCTGGGTCAAGATGACATTACCTTCCAGCGTGCGGACGCGCTTGTTCTGGTCAAGCGTGGCTACGTCAAATTCGATGTTGATCAACTTCGTGCGGTCTGCCTGTTCGGCGCGCGTGGCCGCAGGTGAAAGGCCAACGGCCACCAGTATCAACGCTACATGGTGTCGCGCTTGCTTGCTGTCGATGGTCATCGCGGTGTCCTTTGTTGCTGTAAATAAGTAGCGCGCCCTTTTTCAAGCACGACGCGCCTCGTCAAGCTGTTCAATTCCATCTTGCTCGCCGTCATCTCGCCAGTGGTGCTTTCAATGCGTACGCCTTCAGTAGCGCGCGCAAGATTTTGATCAGGAAAAATATTAAGGGTCGGCGTGGATAATTTTAGTGGTTGGTACTTTTCTGTTTTTTCAGAGGTCACCACCACACCTCCCTCCATAATAACCTCATCCGCGCCAGCGACGAGGCGACCGCGCGGCGCACGCGCGACGATGGGCGGTTTGTCAGGGGTAAG
>JANMPY010000218.1:0-5310 GCA_031370095.1 Betaproteobacteria bacterium | reverse complement strand
AGAAGTTTCACCCGTGGTGCTGAACAACGCCCGCATGCTCGGTGCCAATCGCGCGCAATTATTGCGCTACGTGTATTTGCCGTCGGCGACCTCGTGGGTGTTTTCCAGTCTGCACACCTCGGTCGGCATGGCCTTCGTCGGTGCGGTCGTCGGTGAATATCTGGGCAGCGCAAAAGGCGTGGGCTACCTGATTCATCAGGCCGAAGGCTCGTTCGACATCAACACCGTGTTCGCTGGCATTTTGGTGTTGACCGTGTTCGCGCTGCTGCTTGATTTCGCAGTGACGTTTGCGGAAAACAAGTTGCTCAAGTGGCGTCCGCAGCAGGCGGAGACTGAGACGACTTGATCATTGCTGGCGCTGTGAGTCAGCATAATTTAGCGTAAAACGCCATTTGGCGCGGCGTTTCAGGAGAAAATGCTCTGCAAGCCGCTCCAGTGCTAGAAGTTACGTATCAGCACCCAGCCCCAGCTCCTGAATTTTCCGCGTCAAGGTATTCCTCCCAATCCCCAGCAACGTCGCCGCTTCAATCCTTCGCCCGCCGGTATGTTCCAGCGCCTTGCTGATCAGCGCCGCCTCGAACGAACGATTGAGTCCATCGAAAATTTCCTTTTCCCCGCGCGCCAGCGACGCTGTGACTTCGCGTTCCAGTGCGCGACGCCAGTTGCTGTCGACCGGCACTGCACTCTTGTCGCCTGCGCTGCCGCGCATCTCAGCGGGCAGATCAGCGACCTCAACCGTTTGCGCGGGTGCCATCACGGTGATCCAGTGACAAAGATTTTCGAGCTGGCGCACGTTGCCGGGGAATTCCTGTTGCGACAGAAATGCGAGTGCGGATTCCGAAAGGCGTTTGGCTTCGACGTTTAATTCACGCGCGCTCTTGGCGAGAAAATGTTTTAGCAACAATGAAATATCTTCACGACGCTCTCGCAGCGACGGCAATCGCAAGCGGATGACGTTGAGGCGATGATATAAATCTTCGCGAAATAATCCGGCCTTGACCCGTTGATCCAGATCCTGATGGGTCGCTGCGATCACGCGCACGTTCGCAGTCATCGGCGTGTGGCCACCGACGCGATAAAACTGCCCGTCCGACAAAACCCGCAACAGGCGCGTTTGTAAATCAGGCGGCATGTCGCCGATCTCATCGAGAAAAAGTGTGCCGCCGTCGGCTTGTTCGAATCGCCCGCGACGCATCGTCGCAGCACCGGTAAAGGCACCGCGTTCGTGGCCGAACAATTCGCTCTCCAACAAATCTTTCGGGATCGCAGCGGTATTGATCGCGATGAACGGCTTGGCGGCGCGCGGGCTGTGGCGATGCAATGCCAACGCGACCAATTCCTTGCCGGTGCCGGATTCGCCGGTAATCAATACGGTGGCGTGCGATTGCGAGAGGCGGCCGATAGCACGAAAAACTTCCTGCATGGTCGGCGCTGTGCCGAGTATTTCCGGTACGTCACCATTGACGTCGTCAACCGATGATTCGCGCATCGACTCGTCGAGCGCGCGGCGAATCAGCAGGACAGCGTGGTCGACATCGAATGGCTTGGGCAGGTATTCAAATGCGCCGCCCTGAAATGCGGCGACTGCGCTCTCCAAGTCGGAATAAGCGGTCATGATAATGACCGGCGTGGTCGGCAGCTTCGCTTTCAGTTGCTGCATGAATTCGAGCCCCGAGGCGCCGGGCATGCGGATGTCGCTGATCACCACCTGCGGCGAACTATTTTCCAGCGCATCCAGCGCATCCTGGGCTGCAACGAACGAGCGAAAAACAATGCCTTCGCGCGAAAGTGATTTTTCGATTACCCAACGAATACTCTTATCGTCGTCAATGATCCAGACTGGCCGCATGAACTGCTTTCAAAAATGTTGGTTTGATTCCGGGGATGGTGGAAGCGGGCGTACCGGCAACAGCACCGTGAACCGCGTTTGACCGGGGACGCTTTCGAATTCGATGATGCCCTGGTGTTGATTGACCAGATCCTGTGCAATCGATAAACCCAGGCCAGTGCCGCCATCGCGACCCGACACAAGTGGATAAAAAATTTTGTCGTGTAGTGCACTTGCCACGCCCGGACCGTTGTCGATGATGTCTATCATGATCGCGTAGCGATAGCGGACGCGTGCCAGCGTCACCTGCCGCGCGATACGGGTGACGATGCGAATTTCACCGCGGCCTTTCATCGATTGCGCCGCATTTCTTGCCACGTTCAGCAGCGCCTGAATGAGCTGTTCCTTCTCGCCGGTGAGCTCGGGCAGGCTGGTGTCGTAATCGCGCAAGACCTTGATGCCATCCGGAAATTCGGCCAGCATCAGCATGCGCACGCGCTCCAGCACCTCGTGAATATTGAGGCTGACAAGTTTTGGCAGGCGATGTGGCGTGAGCAGGCGATCCATCAGTGCTTGCAGGCGATCAGCCTCTTGGACGATGACTTGGGTGTATTCCTTCAAGTCGATATTGGGCAGTTCGCGTTCGAGCAATTGCGCCGAGCCGCGAATGCCGCCAAGCGGATTTTTAATCTCGTGAGCCAGGTTGCGGATCAGCTCGCGATTGAGTTGTTGATGCTCCAGAATTTTTTCTTCGCGGACAATTTTCATCTGCTGATCCTGCTGGTGAAACTCCAGCGTCAATCGTTGACCTTCAGCGGGCGACACCGTGCAAGCCGTATGCAGGACGATCAAAGCAGCGGTTTCCAGCGTCAATTCATTTTCACTAAAACCGGCGTCGTGTTTGACGGCTTGGTGGAGCATGGCAAAAAGTGCTGCGTTGCCCACGTGGGCTGAAAACAATCGCTCAAAACAAACGCCAAGCGCATTTTTCTGGCTGAACGCAAACATGGTTTCGGCCGCCGGGTTCGCGTATTTCAAGGCGAACGCGCGATCCAGAATAATGACTGCGGTTGTCAGCAGATCGAGACCTGCATAAAGTGGCGAAAGAGGAATCGGCATTTCTTTTTTGGCGAAATTTTATTGATGCGAAAGTCAGAAGGTAAAAAGCAAGTTCTGCGCCATGAACGGCACGACGCGTTCAGGCCATTTGAGGATACCGTTTTTCGACGCCTGTGGAGACGAAAAACAGCGACGAAAAAAAACGCCGAAGGCTCTTCACCTTCGGCGTTCAAATATCGATCGGCAACCCGATCGAAAGGAGACGTTATTACTTTGCGGCCACGACCTCATCGCGAAGTGCTGCGATATTGCCTTCGTGCATCGCGACTTCGTCCTGCAAATTACGGACGCGTTCGAAGTGCCGCTCGATTTCAGCGCGCGCCTCCACGCTGATGAGGGGCTTTTGAGTTGTAGCGGCCGCGGCGTTCACGGCAAAAGCTGCGCGCATTGTGCGTATCTCGCCGGATCGGCGTTGTTCGGCGGCGAGTGCTGCGCGTGCGCCTGCGAGTGTTTTTTCTTCGCCTTGAATTTCGCTTTGCACAATGCGCTGGCGAACTTCCGCGCGGCGTTGTTGCGCGAGAAGCAGTGTGTTTTCGTTCGCGTCGAGCACGGCGACTTTTATCTGCGGTGGCGCGGTAGGTACCGCCACAATTGCCGACGCCGGTGGCGCGGTGACCGTCGCTGCTGGCGTAAATGAAACTGGTCGCACGGCGGCATACGACGGCGATGGCACGCTGACCACTTTTGCGACGGGTACGACGCGCGCTGGTGGTGGCTGGAGATTAGGTGCGTTCGAGGCGATGGGCGCGATGGGCGCGTTAGGCGCGGACTGCATGATCGTCAACGGTTCAAGAGCCAGCTTGATGCCGCCCTTGATTGGCGCGTTGGCGTAGGTCACGCGACCGCTCTCGTCTACAAATTTATAAATTGTTTGCGCAGTCTCGGCAAAGACGCTCGCGGGCGCGACAGCCAAGAAGCCAACAACAAAATTTGCGAGTCGATTCATTGCGTTTTAACCCGGATTTTTCACCCGGCGAGTCCGCGCTGGTAGGTCATACAGGATACGGCTCGAAAAAATCATTTGCAATACAATGACTTGTGGTCTGGGTAACGGTTAACTACTACCGGTAGCTTTTAAGGCTGAATTTACCTACTTGCGGAGGGTTTTTTACCGGGAATGTTGTTTCCTTGGCCGTGCAAACAAAAAAAACGGAACGACCAAGTCGTTCCGTTTTTTTCTGCTGCCGCTAAAGTTGTGGCTATGGTGCCTATTACGTTTTACTTTACCTCGACAAATGCGATGGGTGACTTACAGCGAGTAATACATATCGAACTCAATCGGATGCGTCGTCATGCGGAAGCGTGTTACCTCCTGCATTTTGAGCTCAATGTACGCATCGATCATTTCGTTTGAAAACACACCGCCGCGCGTGAGAAACTCGCGATCCTTGTCGAGATAATCGAGCGCCTGGTCGAGCGAGGAACATACCGTTGGGATCTTGGCATCTTCTTCCGGCGTGAGATCGTACAGATTTTTGTCGGAAGGATCGCCCGGATGAATTTTATTTTGCACCCCATCGAGACCCGCCATCATCATCGCCGCGAATGCCAGATACGGATTCGCGGTCGGATCCGGGAAGCGCACTTCGATGCGCCGCGCTTTGTCCGATTGCACATAAGGCACGCGGATCGATGCCGAGCGGTTGCGCGCCGAGTAAGCCAGCTTCACCGGTGCCTCGAAACCAGGTACCAGGCGCTTGTAGGAATTGGTGCCCGGATTGGTGATCGCGTTCAGCGCACGCGCATGTTTGATGATGCCGCCGATATAGTAGAGCGCGAATTCAGAGAGGCCCGCGTAGCCGTTGCCCGCGAAGAGATTCTTGCCGCCTTTCCAGACCGACATGTGTACGTGCATGCCGGAGCCGTTATCGCCGACGATAGGTTTGGGCATAAAGGTGGCGGTTTTGCCGTAGCTGTGGGCAACGTTCTGCACCACATATTTCAGGCGCTGATTCCAGTCGCCGCGTTTCACCAGCGTTTCGAATTTGGTACCGATTTCACACTGGCCTGCGTTCGCAACTTCGTGGTGATGCACTTCCACTTCGACGCCAACATCTTCAAGTGCGACACACATCGCCGAGCGGATGTCCTGCAACTGATCCACCGGCGGCACCGGAAAATAGCCACCTTTCACCGTCGGGCGATGGCCGAGATTGCCGCCTTCGAATTTTTCGGCGGTCGACCATGCGGCTTCTTCCGAATAAATTTTGCAGGAACTGCCTGACATATTGTCCGACCATTCCACCGCATCGAAAATAAAAAATTCGGGTTCCGGACCAAAGTAGGCAACGTCACCCAAGCCGCTTGCTTTCAAATACGCTTCGGCGCGATGGCCGAGCGAGCGCGGATCGCGGTCGTAACCT
>JANMPY010000201.1:0-5086 GCA_031370095.1 Betaproteobacteria bacterium | reverse complement strand
CGCGACGCCCTGCCCTTTTTCGTAGCGCACACCGAGACTGTTCTGCGCAGGCGCATATCCCTGTGTGGCCGATTGCAAATACAACGCCACTGCCGCCGGGTAGTTTTGCGGCGTGCCTTGTCCCTTGACATGCATGGCGGCGAGATTGAACTGTGCCGTGGCGTCCCCTTTGGCAGCGGCCTTGCGAAACAGTGCCAGCGCCTGGGTGAAATCTTTGCGCGCGAATGCTTTTTCAGCGTCGGCGAGGTCGCCAGCGTGCGCGGTCACGGTCACCGTCGTGGCCACGGTCGCGAGCCCAAATACGATGAAGCTTGAGCGAGAAAAAATTCTGACCATGGCGTATTTCGTCAATCCTGTTTGCTGACCGGATGTTGAAGCAATGCAGTATCGGCCGTCACCTCTTACCGCTGTCTTTTCGAACCCGGCATCATCGGGTGAGAAATCTGCTTTTCAAGACGCCAAAAAAAGCCGACTTATGGCTGCACTCGAAATGGCATTGCCTTGTTGCTGGTTCATTTCTTCGACCCGCCAACCGGAACCTCACGCCCCTCCTCGCCGCGCGCGATCCACAGTTGCAACAACGTAAGACCCACCGCCAGCACCGGCGGGCCGATGAATACGCCGATAAAACCGAACGCGATCACGCCACCGAACACGCCGAGTACGATCAGCAGCAGCGGCAGGTTGCTGGCGCGACTGATGAGGTAGGGCTTGACGACGTTATCGATCGAGCTAATCACTAGCAGCCCCCAAAGCACCATGAAAATAGCCCAGCCGGTCTCACCCTGCGACATCAACCAAATTGCCGCACCTCCCCAAATCAGCGGCGGGCCAATCGGCACCAGCGACAAAAAGAATGTGCCCACGCCGAGCAACAGCGCGGCCGGTACACCTGCAATCATGAAGCCTGCCACCGCCACCGCCGCCTGCGCGAGTGCGGTGCCAAAAATGCCGTGTACCACGCCGGTCACCGTGTTTTGAATCGTCGATAGCAACTCGTCGGCGAGACCGCCTGCAAGCCGCTCAAGCGCCTTCTCTATCGATGCCATCAAGGCGTCGCCATCACGATAGAAAAAGAAACCAATGAATGTGGCCAGCACCAGTTGCAACAAGCCCTGCCCCACCGCCTTGCCGGTGCCGATGAGGAAAGCGCGCGCAGGCTCGATCAAGCCCTTCGATTGCGCCGCCAGACTCTCGCCCGAGTTCGCCACCTGCTGCCAGTACTGCGCCGCGTATTCACCCACCAGCGGCAGCCGCGCGAGCCATTCGGGCGCAACCACGGGGCCACCGTCGAGCACCGATTTAATGGACTCGGCCAGCGCGGTAACGTTGTCTGAAAGGCTTAACGCCAACAGCAGTGAAGGGCCGATCACCAGTACCACCAGCAGCAAGGTCATCGTCAATGCTGCAAGCGTTGAATTACCCCACAATTTTTTGCGCAGCCACACAAACAGCGGCCAGCTTGCCGAGCACACGACAGCTGCAAACAGGATCGCCGGAAGAAAAGGATGCAGCACCAGATAGCAACCGACGATGATGATGACGATTGCCGCGAGCTGGGCATATTGATGCAGCCTTTGCAATGCAGGCTTTTGCGGGTCGGGGTCGGAATGGATCATAACAACATTATGCGTGAGCGGCGCGTTCGCGGCGCTGCGTCACAATCTTGGCCAAGTCACCAGGTAATGACTTTGCCAAAGGCTGCGACTGACGCATTCCGGTGTAGCGTGGCTGTCTGCTAAAAATCACGATTTCACCAACAAACGCTAGCATTGGCGCGGCGTTCAGAGCATTTATGTCATGCAATGCCCGCCAATGCTTGGTTTAGGCTTGGTTTAGGCTTGGTTTGGGCTTGGTTTAGGCTTGGTTTAGGCTTAATTATGCTATGGCGATCACCATGCTGATCGCGTGCAGATCAATGCCGAGCATTTCGCGCAGGACGCTGGCGCTGGCATTGACGTTGAAGATTTGAAAGTGAAATCGCACCACGCACGGCGAATCACACGCCGTGTCGTGTCACCGGACATCAACGATAAAAATTACTGATCCGCTTTTTTCGTCAACGCATCTTTGGCGATACTCACGTCCGACTTGGCACGAATTTGCGCGAGCGTCGCGAGAATCTCCTGCTGCGCAAGCGATTGCGCAATGCGTGTTCGCGTCGTTTGCAGTTTGGCCTCATCAATCGCCTGCGCATCATTGACCTTGGCAACCTGCACCAGCACATAGCCACCGCCCGGATTCTCGGTGCCCACAAAGGCCGGCAGGGTCTTGGGGTCGGCCTTCATGGCCGCTTCAATCACGTTTGGCGCCAAACCACCCGCGTTGGCGCGGCTGACAGAGAGCAGTGCAGGCCACTTGACGTCACCGGCCTTGCCGAGCTTTAGTGCAGCCAGCTTGGCTTCACCGTCTGCTTTGGCGAGCTTGGCCGCTTCCTCGCGCGTCAGGCGCGCGATGATGCCCTTTTCAACTTCTTCGAACGGGCGCACCACAGCAGGCTTTGACTCCAGCGCGCGCGCGGCGACAAGTGTGTTGGTGGCGACTTCAACGGCCTCGGTGTTGCGTTTGTTTTTTTGCACTTCATCAGAGAATAGCGCGGCCATTAGTTTCGGATTGCTGAATGGTGCTGGCATGCCTTGACCTTTCGACATCCACGGCGATTGTTTGATCGCTAAGCCCGCCACTTCAGATGCAGCTTTAAGGCTGCTCGACTGTTCGTAGGCTGCGTTGGTGAATTTCTCGGCGAGCTCGGCAAACTTGCGCGCCGCTTTCTGCTTTTTTAATTCACCTTCTATTTCAGGCGTTACGTCAGCGAGCGATTTGCCTTTTTCGGGCTGGATGTCGGTGACGCGGATGATGTGATAGCCGAAATCGGATAACACCGGCGCGAGAAGCTCGTCCTTCTTTGCAGCGAACGCGGCGTCCTCGAACGGCTTGACCATCATGCCACGCGAGAACAAGCCAAGGTCACCGCCATTGGCGGCAGAGCCTGTGTCCTGCGAGTTTTTCCTGGCAAGATCGGCGAAATCTTTTGGATTTTTCTTTGCCTGCGCAAATAGCGCATCGGCTTTTGCCTTGGCGGCAGCTTTCTCCGCGTCTGTGGATTTCGGCGTCACATTAATAAGGATGTGGCTGGCTTTGCGCTGCTCTTTCTGGATGTAGCGACCGCTATTGGCCTCGTAATACGCTTTGGTTTCCTCGGCAGGCACCGCAATGGTGGGCGTCAATGCATCTACCGACAGCTCGACGTACTCGGCGCGGATTTGCTCGGGTGTCGTAAATTCAATTTTCTTCTGCTCGTAAAACGCCTTCGCCGCCTCCGCACTGATTTTCACCTGCGAGGCAAATTGGTCGGGCGAGACGTTGACGATGGCGATATCGCGAGTCTGTTCCGAAACAAGCAAATACTGTTTCACGCTTGCGTTCGCGGCAAACCCGGTGGCGACGATGCTCTCAACGAAACGCTGACGCTCCATATCCTGGCGCATTCTGGTCTCAAACCCCACCGCAGACTGGCCCTGCGACTTCAAATACAATTCGTAGCGCGAAGCTGCGTATTTACCGTCCTGCTGAAAATTTGGCTCGGTGCTGATGCGCTCACGCAGTGTCGCATCGCTCACGACGAGGCCGCTGGATTTGGTTGCGTTGACGACAAGGCGTTGATCGATCAATTGGTCGAGAATCGATTTGCGCATCTCGGGGTTGTCCATTATGGACGCGTCAATGTTTGGGCCGTATTGCTGACGAAATTGGTCGAGCTGGTTGCGCGTTGCCTGCTGAAATTCCTGCGTGGTGATTTTTTCTTTTTCAACCGTCGCGACTGTGTCCAGACCCCTCGGCGTGGTGATGTATGACTCCACACCCCACAAGGCGAATGGCACCGTAATCAGCGCGAGAATGACTTTGGCGATCCACGTTTTGGTGGCATTTCGGATGGTCTCAAGCATGCTTGTTTTTCAGTCTCTAAAGTGTGGAACACGGTTTCAAAAATATCAACGCGCGCTTATGGAAAAAATCATGCAGTACACATAAAAAAGGGGCGAACCCGAAAGTTCGCCCCTGATCTGGCGGAGTGGACGGGACTCGAACCCGCGACCCCCGGCGTGACAGGCCGGTATTCTAACCAACTGAACTACCACTCCATTAGTCGGTAGCGTCCCTGATGGGAACTCGATGCTGCAACTTGCTGCTTTTTTCCTGGTGGGTGCTGAGGGGCTCGAACCCCCGACATTCGCCTTGTAAGGGCGACGCTCTACCAGCTGAGCTAAGCACCCGAAAGTCCGCTAGTTTAACGCATCCTTGAGCGCTTTTCCAGCACGGAATTTCGGGACTTTTGCCGCCTTGATCTTGATTGCCGCACCGGTGCGCGGATTTCGGCCGGCGCGCGCGGCGCGCTTGCCTACGTAAAAAGTGCCAAAGCCAACCAGCGTGACCATATGGCCTCGCTTGAGAGAAAGCTTGACAGCGTGAACCATGCTGTCCAGAGAGCGCTGAGCAGCGGCCTTGGAGATGTCGGCTGATTTTGCGATTGCGTCGATCAATTCTGATTTATTCACGGGGCGTTTCCTTCCTTGAAATGTTTCTTATGCAGCCCAAGCTTGCGGGCGGACGATTAGATGAAAAATGCTCTGACCCAAAATTGCAGCCTGAAAACACAAGCACTCGTCAACAGAATTTTACATGCTCGAAAGCATTTTAGTTTTATATCAAGTTGCGAAAGCTGGTGTCAAGCAAAGTTACGCGTTTCGGTGACAAATCATTTTGTTGCGCACCCATTAACCACAACAACCCATTTGGCTGGCGCAATGTGTGCAGGTTCTGCTCAATGCTTCGTGACCACTGGTACAACTTCTTTCACGACATTGGCGACTGCAGGCACGTCAACTGCTTCCGCCAGCGGCACGGGTATCCGTTCAAGCGCCAGCTCAAGCACTTTATCTATCCATCGTACCGGAATGATTTTCAGATTTTTGGTGATCTCATCCGGAATTTCGACGAGATCTTTTTCGTTTTCCTCAGGGATCAACACGATCTTGATGCCACCGCGTGCGGCGGCCAATAATTTTTCCTTTAATCCGCCAATCGG
>JANMPY010000175.1:0-6778 GCA_031370095.1 Betaproteobacteria bacterium | reverse complement strand
GATTTCAATGCGCATCTTAAAGCGCACAGCGTTTTTGTCTCCGGTGCCTATGGCAAACAGCGATGGGTCACGCACCTCGATGTGTCGCGTGCGGATGTCCTGCGCGCAGTGGAGATTGCTTCGGCGTTCTTTGCAAGGCGTGCGTAGAACCAGCATTGGCGCGGTGTTTGGCGCATAAATGGCTGGCGAGGCGCGCGGACGCTGGGGTTATATTTTTTGTAATGCGTTAATTCAAATCCAGCGCATGCGCCTTCAATTCCTCAAGCTCCACCACATCGAGCGCGCGCTCATGCGTGGCGCCGAGCACGATGCGCGGCGCGACACCGGCCAGGAAAGCATCCTCCCATCGCGAGACACATACGCACCACTTGTCGCCGGGTTTTAAGCCGGGAAAGCCAAACTCGGGATGCGGTGTGGAGAGATCGTTGCCGGTGCGTTTACTGAAGGCTAAAAACTCTTCGGTCATGCGCGCGCACACCGTGTGTGAACCCTGGTCGCTATCGTCGGTGCGGCAATGGCCATCGCGAAAATAACCTGTCATCGGCGAGGAGCAGCAGCTTTCCAGTTCGCCTCCAAGAACATTTTTGTGCGCCATACTCACTTCGCTCCTATTTTTCCTTCGCCGTACCAGCGCGACTGTGCCACCTCGTCGCTCTTTTTCGCCTCGACCCAGCGCTCGCCGCGCGAGGTGGTTTCTTTTTTCCAGAACGGCGCGCGGGTCTTCAGATAATCCATGATGAATTCGCAGGCCTGAAATGCGTCGCTGCGATGTCCACTGGCAACAATCACCAGCACGATTTGATCGGTGGGCTCCAGCTCGCCGAAGCGGTGGATGACGGTCGCATCGATCACATCCCAGCGCGAGCGGGCGCGCTCGACGATAGCGGTGAGCGCTTTTTCTGTCATCGCAGGATAGTGTTCGAGCGTAAGCTTCGACACGGTCGCGCCATCGTTTATGTCGCGGGCGATGCCAACGAACGATACGATCGCACCGATTTTGGCGTTGCTGCCCTGCCGCATCGCATGCACCTCGGCACCGAGCACGAAGTCCTGCTTTTGAACGAGAATTTTGAACATGGGTTTCTCTATCGTGTCCTATGCGGCTGGTCTCTTAGCCGCCCGTCACGGGCGGAAAGATGGCCACTTCGTCGCCGGGCTTCAACGGTGTATTCATCGCCGCCATTTCCTGATTGACCGCGACGCGCCAGCGCTTGTCCGCGCCCAATGCTTCCGACCATACGCCACCGCGCGCGCGTAACTTGGCAATCAAGGCGCTGACCTCGGCTGGCACCGGCAACGACATTTTCTCATCCGCCATGCCGACGGTTTCGCGCAGACTCGCAAAATATAAAACGTTTAACATTATTTCACCACGTGGATTGCGGCCTTTGCGGGCACCGCGGCCTTCATCGTTTTTGCAACGTCACCGAGCCCAAGGTATTTGATGATGAATTGCGCAACTGCCTGGGCGTCGTCGAGATCAAATTGCGGAAGGTCGGTCGCGAGAGACTCGTCGCTGGCAACTGCAATCACCGATGCGTCGTCCGGAAACAGCAAGGGTTTTTCCGAGAGCTTCCTGTGTACTTCAATTTTCGGCATAGCGTGATGTTTCCAGCCTTCCACAATCACCACATCACAGGGCGCAAAATGTTTCAGTTGTTCATCCAGTGTCGGCTCGACCGCACCGCGCAGCTCGTGCATCATCGCCCAGCGCTGGCTTGACGTCACCAGCACTTCGGTGGCACCGGCCATGCGATGGCGATGTGAATCTTTTCCCGGCTGATCGAGATCAAATTCGTGATGCGCATGTTTGATAAGCGAAATGCGGAAGCCTTGCATGACAAGACAGGGAATGACTTTTTCGATCAGGGTGGTTTTGCCGCTACCGGAGTAGCCTGCGATGCCGATGATTTTCATATCGATAATTTAGCAGAAATGACTCTTGCAGCCCGCAACTTGCGCGTGTCGGGAGTCGCAAGCATTTTTACTTCACCTCAAGTTTCAACGCATTAGCCACAAAGGCCAACAGATCGCCGCGCTCGTTGATCGTCTTTGATGTCGGCGTTCCTGCACCGTGCCCGGCCTGGGTTTCGATGCGGGCAAGGATTGGTCCGGCAGTGGAACCGCCGCGTTGAAGAGCGGTGGCAATGGCCGCGTCCTGCATTTCGGCTGTGTACTTGAAGCTGTGCGCAGGCACCACGCGGTCATCGTGGTCGGCCGTCATGATAAGCGTCGGTGGGTAGGGCTTACCGCGCTGCACGTTGTGTAGTGGTGAATACGCCTGCAGTGCTTTGAATTCATCCGCGTTGTCGGAGGAGCCATAGTCCGGAACCCACGCCCAGCCAATGGTGAATTTGTGAAAGCGCAACATGTCCATCACACCGACCTGGGGCACGGCGGCGGCGAATAATTCCGGACGCTGATTCAGCACCGCCCCCACCAACAATCCACCGTTGGAGCCACCGTTGATCGCCAATTTGGCGGGTGACGTGTATTTGTTTGCGATCAGCCACTCGGCGCTCGCAATGAAATCATCGAACACATTCTGCTTTTTGAGTTTCGTGCCCGCATCGTGCCACGCCGCGCCGTATTCGCCGCCACCGCGCAAACAGGTCGTGACATAAATGCCGCCCATCTGCATCCACACGGCTGCGGTGACCCGATAGGTCGGCGTTTCGCTGACATTGAATCCACCATAGCCATACAAAATCGTCGGGTTATTACCGTCGAGTTTCACGCCTTTTTTATGCGCGATAAAAATTGGCAGTTTGGTACCGTCCTTGCTGGTCACGAATACTTGACGCGTTTCAAACTCAGATGCGTTGAAGGCTGTTTTTGGCCGTTTGAATACTGTGGACTTGCCTGATTTCACGTCGTAGCGATAAATTTCGCCCGGCGTTGTCAGGCTCTGGTAACTAAAAAATGTTTCCTCTGCATCAAAGCGCCCGCCGAAACCACTGGCTGTACCAACGCCCGGCAACGCGACAACCCGCAGAAATTTTCCGTCGCTGCCGTGCTCGCGCACCTCGGCTGCAGCATCTTTCAAATATTGCGCAAACAAATGCCCGCCAACAGCGCTCGCGCCCGCCAAGGTTTCGTTGCGCGCGTCAATGACGGTCTTCCAATTTTTGCGTTCTAGCGCAGTGAGATCGATGGCGATGACGCGGCCTTTGGGCGCGTCGAGATCGGTTTTAATCCACAGCGTATTGCCGCTCGCGCCCACGGCCGTGTACTCGGCGTCAAACTCAAGTGTGATCGGTGTGATGGTCGATGGTGCATAGCCACCATCCTTCAGCGGCAGCCACAGCAGGCCATTCTTGCGGCCCGAGCCTTTCCTAACATTGATCAATAAATTTTTCCCGTCATCGGTGACACTTGCGCCGAAGCCCCACTCCTTTTGCTGCTTGTTTTCATAGACAAGAAGGTCGCGGGTTTGATCATTGCCCAGGCGGTGGTAGTAAAGTTTTTGAAAGTAATTGGCACCGGTAAGTGTTTCGCCATCCTTTGGCGCATCATAGCTTGAATAGAAAAAACCCAAACCATCCGGCGTCCATTCTGCGCTGGAAAATTTCACCCACTTGATGAGGTCGGGCAAGTCTTTGCCCGTGGCCAGATCACGCACTTTCCATTCCTGCCAATCCGAGCCACCGCTGGCGATCCCGTAAGCAAGGTATTTGCCATCACGGCTAACGACGGTGCCAGTGGTCGCGACAGTGCCGTCTGTTGACAACGTATTGGGGTCGAGCGCGACGGTCGGGGCATCATTGAGTGACTTGACCATGTACAGCACCGCCTGCTGTTGCAGGCCGTCGTTGCGCGTATAAAAATACCGACCGCCTTCTTTGAACGGGATGCCGAATTTTTCAAAGTTGAACAATTCTTTGTAAAGTTTTTTGACTGGTTCACGTTGCGGCAGCGATGCCAGATATTTATCGGTAACAATATTTTGCGCCTTTACCCACGCTTTGGTTTCTTCACTGTTGTCGTCTTCAAGCCAGCGATAGGGGTCGGCAACTTTTGTGCCGTGGTAAGTGTCAACGTGGTCGCTTTTGCGGGTGAGTGGAGCGGACATGGTTTGGGCAATCGTGGCTGTCGACAGTAGCGCCGATAAAATCAGGACGAATTTTTTCATGGTTTTTGTGGTTAAGAATAATTAACTGTCAGGGTCGGATTTAACCAGCGTGAGACCGGGTTTGGATGCATCTTCGATCAGTTTTGGATGTTCCAGTTCAACTTTTTCAATCGACGAGAAGCGGTCGCTGATTTTCTTGCTGGTGACGGCCACATCCTTCACGTCGTCGTTCGCCTGACGAATATGATCGGCAAGTTTTTTCATGCGTTCATCGAATCGTGAAAACTCTTTGCCGAGTTTGCCGAGTTCGTCCTTGATGATGTGAATCTGCTTTCGTGTATCGACGTCTTTCAACACGGCGCGCGCGGTGTTGAGCACCGCCATCATTGTGGTCGGCGAGACGATCCACACGCGACGGGTCTGTGCGTATTCGACCAGATCACGATGATGCGCGTGGATTTCTGCGAACACCGCTTCCGCCGGAAGAAACATCACCGCGCCGTCGGATGTCACGTTGGGAATAATATATTTTGAAGAGATCGCCTCAATGTGTTTCTTCACGTCAGCCTTGAACATCGCAGGTGTCGCGCGATCAGGCCCGTCAGAAATCATGCGCTCGTAATTTTCCAGTGGGAACTTCGAATCGATGGCGATCAATCCCACCGGGTCGGGCAATTTCAGCACGCAGTCGGCACGCACATCGTGCCCTGCGTAGGCGAAACTGTATTGAAACTCGAATGACGATGCCGGCAGCACGTTGCGGATGATGGTTTCGAGCTGCACTTCGCCGAACGCGCCGCGCGAACGTTTGTCACCGAGCAATTGCTGCAGGCTCACGACGTTCGTCGTGAGGCCGTCGAGTTTTTTTTGCGCTTCGTCGATCGTGGCAAGGCGCGACATCACGCTCACGAACGTCTCGTTGGTTTTCTTGAAACCTTCGTCGAGCCGCTCATTAACCTTGCCGCCGATTTCAGCCAGCCGCGTATCGGTGGATTTGGTGAGACCGTCGATGGTCAAGGTAATTTGCCCGGTCACCAGGCGCATGGTGGCTTCGATCGATTGCTGCTGCGCCAGGCCCTGCTCGCTCAATTTCGCCAGCGTGCCGCCGAGCATCGCGGCTTTCAGGGCGTCCTGCCGCTGTTGCAGTTCGAGGTTCAACATCGCCAACTGCTTGATGAGCTCTTCGCGATTGCCGGCGAGATTTTTTGTTTGCTCCAACTGCAAGGTTGAAAGCGATTGGCGCAGACGTTCGGTGGCGTCGTTCTGGCTGTTGGCGATGCGGTCACTGTGCTTGGCGAGGCCATCGGAGAGATCGGTGAGCATCGCGCGATGGCGCGACTCCTGGGCTGCGTCGATTAAACGTGGATCATTTTTTTTGGACGCACTGGATACCGACAGCGCCAGCCAAATCATCGCGATCACCATGACGACGACGGTAACGAGCAGAAGAACGACCAGCGTTTGCATGTCCATCAACGGCTTCAAGCTCCTGAAAACTTGTCGACAATAATTGGTTTGTCTCCCCGGCGGAGGCCGGGGCCCAATTTTATCGTTGCACATGCGTTCAGAAAATTGGGTACCGCCTCCGCCGGTATGACAGCGGTTTTACATATGACACCGTGCAAACACTAGCGTTGACGCGGTCTTCCAGCCATTTATGCCCTGACATCCGCGTCAAATGGCGATCTACGATCTCCGATGCTACTACGCCGCCTCGCGACTCGCCTTCTTTCGCTCATGCTCCAGCAGGAAACGTTTACGAATACGAATATTCTTCGGCGTGATTTCGACCAACTCGTCGTCGTCGATAAATTCAATCGCGCTTTCCAGTGACATGCTGATCGGCGGCACCAGCGCGACCGCTTCATCGGTGCCGGACGAGCGCACGTTGGTGAGCTGCTTGCCCTTGATGGGATTGACCACCAGATCGTTGTCGCGGCTGTGAATACCGATCACCATGCCGTTGTATAAACGCTCGCCGGGTGACACAAACATGCGACCGCGATCCTGCAATTTCCACAGCGCGTAAGCTACCGCCTCGCCCTGTTCACCCGAGATCAGCACGCCATTGCGACGTGACGGCAGATCGCCGCGCAGCGGCGCGTACTCGTCGAACACATGGCTCTTGATGCCGGTGCCGCGTGTCATGTTCATGAAGTCGGTCTGAAAGCCGATCAGGCCGCGCGCCGGAATGCGGTAGTCGAGACGCACCCGTCCGCGCCCGTCCGGCACCATGTCGAGCAGGTCGGCTTTGCGCTGACCCAACGCTTCCATCACCACGCCCTGATTGGTGTCTTCGACATCGACCGTGAGCATTTCATACGGCTCGCACTGCTCGCCGTCGATCTCTTTCATCACCACGCGCGGTTTGCCGACGGCCAATTCGTAGCCTTCGCGGCGCATGTTTTCGAGCAGAATGGTGAGATGCAATTCACTGCGTCTGGAGACGAGAAATACATCGGTGTCTTCGGTTTCTTCGACGCGCAACGCGACGTTGACGAGCAACTCTTTATCGAGGCGCTCGCGGATTTGGCGCGATGTTACGAACTTGCCCTCCTGCCCGGCGAATGGAGAAGTATTGACCTGGAAATTCATCGTTAGCGTCGGTTCATCCACACCCAGCAACGGCAGCGCTTCAGGATTATCGGTGCTGCCGATGGTGCAACCGATCGACAAATCATCAATGCCATTGATCAACACGATTTC
>JANMPY010000104.1:0-2784 GCA_031370095.1 Betaproteobacteria bacterium | reverse complement strand
CGCCAAATGGCGATCTACGCAATCCGAGAAATACGCGGCCTATTCAATTTCAAAATCACTTACCCACATCAATTCGCACGCGCCATTGCCTGAGTCGGTGCGCGATAGCGAACTTGTCCACGTAAACCCGTCGGCGCGGCGTGCCTCAACGAGGTAGCCTTTCAGTTTCACCACCTGTCCGCTACGCACGCGCGAGATTTGTTTGGCGACCGCTTTGTCGGCAGCGATGAGGTGCATGTTGGCGCTGAGTCGCGTGATTTCTTCACGCGGGATCGGAAAAGTTTGTGATCGCCATTGATACCAGCGGCCGCTCTGCGAAATATCGAGCTCGTTCAACACGGCCGTGTCCGACATCGCGCCCCAACCGACTGCAACGTCGACCGGCACCAGATCCGCTCCTGCGTCCCAGCGATAACGTTCCTTCAAGAGAACGCGGGCACGAATTTCGTAGCGCGCGAGCGGTTTGATCGCATAAGCTGATTTTTCAAACATCGGCATTTGCTCGGGCACAGTCTGCGCGGGCTCCGCAGATACCAGAACACCCGGCAGCGGCTTCACCGGACGTTCCGACCACCACGCACAACTGCCGTACAGTATCGCGGCTAGAAGCAGCAGCGCTGGCGTCCTCACGCGCATCATGACGCGCTATCGAAAAGCAAAATTAGCGATCAGGCTTTCAATGCCGTCAGCACTTCATCCAGCATCTTCTTTGCATCACCGAACAACATCCGATTGTTCTCTTTGTAGAACAGCGGATTGTCGATGCCTGCATAGCCGGAGGCCATGCTGCGCTTCATCACGATCGAGGTTTTGGCTTTCCACACTTCGAGCACCGGCATGCCAGCGATGGGACTGTTGGGGTCTTCCTGCGCGGCCGGATTGACGATGTCGTTGGCACCGATCACCATCACGACATCGGTGTCAGGAAAATCTGCATTGATCTCATCCATCTCGAACACTATGTCATAAGGCACCTTGGCCTCGGCGAGCAACACGTTCATGTGGCCCGGCATGCGGCCTGCAACCGGGTGAATGCCGAAGCGCACGTTGACATTTTTCTCGCGCAGGTAACGGGTGATTTCGTTCACCGTGTGCTGCGCCTGCGCGACCGCCATGCCGTAGCCTGGCACGATGATCACACTTCTGGCGTCGCGCAGTAATTCTGCCGTCTCTGTTGCGCTCATCGGCACGACTTCGCCTTGCGATGCGCCGTCGCCGGTAGCTTTCGCCACCGTACCACTCGCAGTGCCGAAACCACCTGCAATCACGCTGATGAAATTGCGATTCATCGCCTGACACATGATGAAAGAAAGTATCGCGCCGCTCGATCCGACCAAAGCACCGGTGACAATCAGCAAATCGTTAGACAACATGAATCCAGTCGCCGCCGCCGCCCAGCCCGAATAGCTATTCAACATCGACACCACCACCGGCATGTCTGCGCCGCCGATGGCCATCACCATGTGGATACCGAACAAGAGGGCAATCACGCTCATGATAATCAGCGGCGTCATGCCCTGCTCAATCGAGCTTGCGTGCATGAATTCACGTCCGAACCAAATCACTGCTAACAAGCCGATGAGATTCAGCCAATGACGTGCCGGCAACAACAGCGGCTTGCCGCCAATCCTGCCGGAGAGCTTGCCGAACGCAATCACGGATCCTGACAACGTCACCGCGCCGATCAGCACGCCGATATAAACTTCAAGATGGTGGATAGTTTGCTCGGCAGGCGTTAAACCCGCCGTCGATGTCGGATCGACGTAGCTCGCATAGCCCACCACCATCGCGGCGAGACCGACCAGGCTATGCATAAACGCGACCAGCTCCGGCATCTGCGTCATCTGCACGGTGCGCGCGAGATACATGCCGACGCTGCCACCAACCAGCAGCGCGCCGATGATCCAACTGATGCCGCCGGTACTCACACGGGGACCAAAGATGGTGGCGAGCACGGCGATGGTCATGCCGATCATGCCGTAGAGATTGCCACGACGCGATGACTCAGGATTGGACAGTCCGCCGAGACTCAAAATAAAAAGAATAATCGCGGCGATGTAGGCAACGGTAACGAGGCTTGCTGACATGTTGTCGTCCCCCTATTTACGAAACATGGACAGCATGCGCTGCGTGACGGCGAAACCGCCGAACATATTGATCGCGGTAAGCCCGATACCGACCACGGCGAGCCAGCGAATGATTTCGTCGGGTCTCGACAACCCTGCCATGGCCGGTGGCGCGATCTGCACCAGCGCACCGATGATGATGATGCTGGAAATCGCATTCGTTACGCTCATCAGCGGCGTGTGCAGCGCGGGCGTGACGTTCCACACCACCATGTAGCCGACGAAGCAGGCGAGTACAAATACCGTGAAGTGACCGAGGAACGCGGTGGGCGCATTGGCACCGATAAACCAGAAGACCACTGCTGCGACGGCAAACATGATGGCGAGCTTGTTGGCAGGCATCGGCGCGCCTTTGCTGCCGTGGCCTTTTTTGGCGGGCATCACTACGGCGGTTGGTTTCGCCACCGCTGGCAAGGTGGCAACTTTAAGCGCGGGCGCAGGCCACGTCACGGTGCCTTCCTTGATCACGGTGGTACCGCGTATCACCTCGTCATCCATGTTGACGTTAAAGACCCCATCCTTGGCCTTACAGAGCTCCTCCGAGAGACGGAACAGATTGGTCGCGTACAGGGTGCTCGCCTGTTTCGGCAGACGGCTCGGCAAATCCGCGTAGCCAATAATCGTCACACCGTGCTTCACCACCACTTTGCCCGGCTCG
>JANMPY010000098.1:0-2617 GCA_031370095.1 Betaproteobacteria bacterium | reverse complement strand
TCCTGTAATTTGAAGATCCGCACCAGATTGGCAGCGGTCGGATGCTTGTACAAGCTGGTCATCGACGATGGATGTTCGGTGGGTACGTTGCGTGGATCGCCGCCGAAGTTCTCCCACAAATCGATGATGGCGTAGGGCGCGGGATAGTGATCCTTTCGCGCTTTCTTCGCCACCTGCTTCCTCGACATATTGGCCACAATGCCGCGCACCACCGGCCAGTTGGTGACGGCGTCTTTGAATGCGGGCTTATGCAGCGCGGGTGGCTTTTTTAGCAGCATCGTGGCCGCGTTCACGAAATGCCGGCGCGGCGTGAGCACATCGACCAAGCCCATTTTTTTCGCGCGCCGTCCATCGACAGCGCGACCGGTAAGCATCAAGTCCAGTGCCTGTCCTGCGCCGATCAGCTTCGGCAAGCGCTTGGCACCGCCCCAGCCCGGCACGATGCCGATCATCACTTCGGGCAAGGCCATTTTTGTTTTTGGTCCGTCGTCGATGATGCGGTACTTGCAGGCGAGTGCCAGTTCGGTGCCACCACCCATGCAAAAACCGTGGATCAGTGCGACGGTGGGGAAAGGCAGCGCGTCGACTTGATCGAATACCACATTGCCAAGTGTGGTGAACGCGAACGCTTCTTCCGCCGTATTCAGCGTGGTGAATTCGTCGATGTCAGCACCCGCCGCGAAGCCGTTTTCTTTTGCAGAAAGAATGGCGAGGCCTTTTGGCGGATGTGCTCGCAATTGCTCGCACACGCCGCCCAGCTCGCGCAGCGCTTCGCTCGAAAATGTGTTGGTGCTCGATTCGGCACGGTCAAACGTGAGCCACGCGAGATTGTCGCTATCGATGTCGAGACGCCAGTGTTTCCAGTTGCTCATGCGCTTGGCTCCAGAGTGCGGTTGTGTCGGTTGGTGAGTGCGGTTTTAAGATCGACGAGACCTAATCGTGGCGATAAAAATATACTAAACACTAGCGTTGGCGAGGTTTTCAGGCCATTTATGCTCTACAAGCCGCCCCACTGCTAGAGTTTTACCTGCGGACGATGTTGTTTTTTTCTGCCTGCCGCTGGGGACATTACGCACGTTCGAGCAACATGGCACCGCCCTGCCCGCCGCCGATACAAAGCGAAGCTGCAGCGCGCTTGCCGCCGGTGCGCTCCAATATTTTCAATGCATGCAACACCACACGCGCACCGGACGCGCCAATCGGATGACCGATGGCAATTGCGCCACCGTCGATGTTGAATTTCGCACGATCCATTTTGCCGAATGCCTTGTCTAGCCCCAGTTTTTCGCGACAGTACGCGTCCGATTCCCACGCAGCCAAACACCCAAGCGCCTGCGCGGCGAATGCCTCATTGATTTCGAGCGCGTCCAGATCGTTCAATCCCAAACCGTGTCGTTGCAACATCGGCGTGATCGCATGCACGGGGCCCAAGCCCATCTCGCTTGGGTCGAGCGCACTCCATTGCGAATCGACGATTGCACCGAGCGGTTTCAAATCATGTTTGATGACTGCGGCCTCAGAAGCGAGAATCAGCATCGCCGCGCCATCGGTCACCTGCGAGGAATTGCCGGCGGTCACGCTGCCGTAAGTCTTGTCGAATACCGGTCGCAGTTTTGCCAGGCGTTCCGGTGTGGAATCGGTACGCACGCCGTCATCTTCAGCGTAAACATTCCCTTTGCCGTCGATCAACGCTTCGATCTCGCCGTAATGCCCCGCTACCCGTGCGGCCAACACTTTGGTGTGCGATTCGGCGGCGAATGCATCCATCATCAATCGGGCAATGCCGAACCGTTTGGCGACGATTTCAGCAGTCTGGCCCATCGACAGTTTGACGATGGGGTCAGTGAGTCCTTTGAGAATGGCGATGACCGGCGCGAGATAAGCCGGGCGAAATTTCACTGCGACACCGGCGCGCTGGCCAAACGATTTTGCAGCGTACCAATCGCTGAGCCAATTCACCATCGCTGGCCCAAACAATAGCGGCGCGTGACTCATCGCGTCAGTGCCACCAGCCAACACCAGATTTGCACGACCGGCGAGAATGTTCATGCACGCCGAATCAAGCGCCTGCATGCCCGACGCGCAATTTCGCATCACCGTCCAGGCCGGCACTTTATCGCCGCAGCCCAAGCGCAACGCGACCACGCGACCGATATTGGCCTCGTCGGCCGACGGCATTGCGGCACCGACGATTACTTCATCGAATGCGGTGGGCGCAAATTTTTGTCGCGCGAGCAAAGGTCGCCCGCAGCCGACGGCCAAATCTGCACCTGAGAACGGACCGGGTTTGCCTTTGGCTTTCAGAAACGGCGTGCGCGCGCCGTCGATAACATAAACTTTTCCACTCATTCGGCTGCCTCGGCCTGCTGCCAGACCGGCGGCGCGCTGCTCGCGAGTTTGCCAAAGTGTTTGTCGAAATCATCGACCATGATGATTTCGCGTTGCAATACGCGAGCCCGTTTCCAAAGCGCCAATTCGGTTTCAGTGATGACGGAGAGTTTCATCGCTTCTTCGTATTGCGCGTCTGCGCCATGCGTCGTGAGACGACCGGCTTTTTTCGCGACGCGCACTTTGGCGTCGATTGGCTCCGCCAAAATCACCGCATGCATCGCCGCCT
>JANMPY010000097.1:0-14365 GCA_031370095.1 Betaproteobacteria bacterium | reverse complement strand
GGTCAAACGCATCATTGGTCGGTTCGAGCAAGGCGGGGCCGCTGCGATTGCCCCAAAGGTTCGTGGTCGGCGCTCGGGCGAGAAACGCCTGTTGACTGCGGAACAGGAGGCGACGATCCGTCAGATCATCTGCGATAAGCGCCCCGAACAACTGCGCATGCGCTTTGCTTTGTGGACACGGATCGCGGTAGGACGGCTCATTGAGTTGCAATGTGGCGTGAAATTGCCCACGCGTACGGTGGGTGACTACCTTGGACGTTGGAGGTTTACGCCGCAAAAGCCGATTTTGCGAGCCTACGAACGTTGCCCTGTAGCGGTTGAGAAATAGCTGCAGGAAGACTACTCGCGGATCGCCGCACGGGCCCGTACCGAAGGGGCCGAGATTCACTGGTGCGATGAGAGCGGGCTCGTCAATACGGATGTGCGTGGGCGCGGGTTCGCTCCCAAAGGAAAGACCCCGGTGGCGTTGCACCCGGAAAAGCGAGAGCACCTGACCATGGTGTCGACAGTCAGCAACCAAGGCACGATGCGGTGGATGATCGTTGACGGGAAGTTCGATACCAGCCGCATGATTGAGTTTCTTGAACGGCTGATTCAGGATGCGGGCAAGAAAGTGTTCCTCGTGCTGGACAATTTGCGAATGCACCACAGCAAGCAACTGAAGGCGTGGGTGACAGAGCGTGCGCATCAAATCGAATTGTTCTACCTGCCAAGCTACAGCCCGGAATTGAATCCGGATGAGCGTCTCAATGCGGACATCAAACAGTACGTTGGTTCACGCGTTCAAGTGCGGAGCAAAGACAAACTGAAAACCACGACCAGCTACCACTTGCGCCTTCTGCAACAACAACCTGAGCGAATCAAATCCTACTTCCAGGACCCGCGGGTAAAGTATGCCGCTTAACATGTTTAATCGCCGGATCAATAAAAACCTCCAAATTGTCTTCCCGGCGTAGGCCGGGATCCAATTCTGCCAACAGTATCCGGTATTTATAAAACTTGGATACCGGCCTACGCCGGTACGACAGGGTTTTTAGAAGTTCCCTATAAATGTCTCGCTTATTTCTTGAAAATAACGCACAGCATCCCCTCAAAAACAAAATGAATCTACTCATCCGCGCCTCCCGCGATGAAGATGTTCCCGCGCTCGCCGCTATCTACATCGCGAGCGTCATAACCGAAACCGCGTCGTGGGAATACGCGCCGCCGAGCGTGCAAGAATTTGCGCAGCGACGACGCGACGTGATTGCCAAAGGCTTTCCCTATTTCACCGCCGAGATCGATGGCGATGTCGTCGGTTACAGCTACGCGAGCGCTTATCGTGCGCGCATCGGCTATCGTTTTGTCGTTGAGGATTCCGTCTACGTGCTGCACGACATGAAGGGACGCGGCATCGGCAAGAAGCTATTGATGACGCTCGTCGACGAATGCGCACAGCGCGGCTACCGGCAGATGATCGCCGTGATTGGTGACAGCGCCAATGCGGGCTCGATCCGTCTACATGCGGCGTGCGGATTCGAACAGGCTGGCGTGTTCAAAGGCATTGGCTACAAGTTTGATCGGTGGCTGGATAGCGTGCAGATGCAGCGGGCGCTGGGAGACGGAAGCGCCACCGCACCCATTCCTGGCAAAGAAGGCGAAATCGGTCAATAGGTATGTATTTGGACTATAATGACTAAATAGTCTAGTTACATACTTTAATCACAAACCAGTTTCCGGGGGTACCGTTATGCAAACCGCACAGCTCGCTCGCTCGACCGCCAAGCCGAGAGCCGCGCCAGCGCTTGATACGCAGGCGTTGGCAGTTGCCGGTTTGCGCGGTTTTTTTGGCATCGCCGAAAAATGGGGTCTGCTTGAAAAAGAAAATCTCATCCTGCTTGGCGAGCCTTCGCGCGCAACTTATTACAACTGGAAAAAAGGCGAAGTCGGCAGGCTTTCCCGCGACACGCTGGAGCGGCTTTCCTACATCGTTGGCATTTATAAAGCGCTGCGCATTTTGATTGCCAACGACGCGCTCGCGCATGCGTGGGTGACGCGCGAGAACGATGCGCCGATGTTCGCGGGGCAGCCCCCGTTAAAGCTGATGCTCACCGGCAAGCTCGCCGATCTCTATCGGGTGCGTGCCTATCTGGACGCCAATCGCGGTGGGTGGGATTGATTCCGCTCAGCCGCCTCGCGTGGGCGCATAGCCAGCGAATTATTTCGACGCGATTTCCCAGCGTCCCGCTGTTTGAAGGCGTCGCGAAACCCGACGATTGGGATGACCTGCAACGACTCGCGAATTTGACCAACCCGCGCATTCAGCAGACCAACGACGGCTGGGGAATGCTGCGGATTGAGGACTGCGCGCACGGCGAGGGCGCTGATCTGATCATGGCGCCATTTGCGTATTTGCGGCCCGGTGGCAGTCGCTTTGCCGATCAGACGCACGGTGCTTACTATGCCGGCCGCGATTTGAATACCGCGATTGATGAAACCGTTTTCCATACCGAAAAATTCGCACGCGAGTCCCGCCTGCCGGCAATCGCTTTTGAGAAGCAAGTGCTCGACGCGCGCATCAGCGGCAGCTTTCACGACCTGCGCAAGGCGTTGCCGGATAAAAAAATCCTGTCGCCCGATTCCTACGCGACATCGCAGGCTTTTGCCCTCAAGCTTCGCGCCGAAGAAAATTCAAACGGCATTGCGTACCCGAGCGTGCGATCAGCCGGTGGCGAATGCATTGCCGTTTTTCTGCCGAGACTGATTTCAAATTGTCGACGGACGCGGCATCTGGCGTATTTGTGGGACGGCGCGCGAATTACCGGGGTGCAGGAGCGGTCGATGATCCGGGCATTGACGCCATTAAAAAAACGGAAATAGCAGCTGCTTACCGTCGGCGATTGGCTTATTTGAGCTCTTCAAGAATTTTCGCCACGACCAGCTTGCCAGCAGGTGTCCACGGCGCAATCAATTCGAAATGCCCCGCATTGTCGAGCGCAATCAACTCGACACTTTCTCCCATCTCCTTCGCGCGCGTCTGGTAGCGAAACCCAATCGCGGGCGGCACGATGCCATCGAAGACGCCGTGTATCAGAATCTGCTTTACCCCGAGCGGCAACATTTCCGACGGTGAGGTGTCGCGATAGGCCACGTTTACATCGCGGAAGGGCGCGTTCACATCGCGGGAGGGTGCGTTCTTGCCACCTGATGGCGGTGTGCGTGACGCGGTATCAACCAGTTGATCGATGGTCTTGTCGCCACATGCGTGCGCACCGGCGCGCGCGAAGTGGGCGAGATCGGGAATGGCGGCAATGCCGATGACGGCGTTGAAATTTACCGCTTGCTCACGCCTCAATGTGCTGCCAGCAGGAATCCTGTTTTGCGCCGCGACCCAAAGTGCCAGATGGCCACCGGCGGAATGTCCGGTGGCAACCGCGCGGGTGAGATCGAGATTGTATTTTTCGCCAATCACGCGCAAATGCGCAACACCGTTGGCCACATCGTTGAAAGTACCGGGATAGCCACCACCGGCGTGACCGACGCGCCGATAAGTGAGGCTCCAGACGGCCACGCCGTGCTTTCGCAAATCATCCGCCAGAAACGCGACCAGCTCGGGGCCCGGCAAATCCGCGCGCCAGCAGCCACCGTGAATCAGCACCACCACCGGCAGTGAACTTTTGGAAGTTGTTAGCGGCAACCACAACTCGCCGTATTGCAGCGCATCTTTGCCATAGAAAATCTTGTGATCAGGCTGCGTGGTTTTCAGCGCAGGTCTATCCAGAATCTGGCTGAACGTGAGCGTTTGTGATGCGGCGGATGCACTGGTCATGGCGAGTAGGAGAGTAAGAATTAATTTATGCACAGCGTGCCTTGCGTGATGAACGTCAACGATTATGCCGATATAAACGATGCGAAGGATTTTCCGCTTCGCCGGATCCGTGCTGAGTACTTTTTAAGACGACGCAATTGAAAAACCGACACAGCAATTTGCGGCATCAACTTGCAAAATAATCGCAGTCAGATGCCGGGTGAAAACGTGCAGCTACACTTTTTGCATCACCGACAAAAACAAGGGCGCGCGCACCATCCGATCCAGCCAGACCGATAGTGGTCCATCGTAGGTCGCGTCAAACCACGCTTGATCGATACGTGCAAACTGGCGGACGAATGGAACAATCGCCGCGTCTGGCAGACTTAAGGTGTCGTCCATCAGAAACTTGTGTCTGCCCAGACGCGCAGTCAACGTCCGCAAGAACGCGCCCGCCTCGTCCCGATATTTTTCGCCAGCATGTGCTTGCGGATTTTGCTGACCACGACCCGGATATTTGTACCGGTCAAGACAACGCTTGAACGCGCCGTCGTTTTCATCGATCAGCGACGCAGCATCAGTCGCCCATTGCGGGTTGGACTTTATCCATCCATCGGGATCATGAATGGACAGCGCCCAACGCATGATGTCGAGGCTTTCATCGATGACGCTGCCATCGGCGAGTTGCAGCACCGGCACCGTGCCTTTCGGCGAGCATTCCAGCATCGCCTGTGGTTTGTTCCGCAGATCAACTTCGCGGGTCTCAACCTCGATACCGCTGACCTTGATTGCCAGCCGCGCGCGTATCGCATAGGGACAGCGGCGAAAAGTGTAGAGAATGGGTTTCATTGATTGGCGGTACTAGCCTGCTATTGATCCGGCAGTCAAACATGGTGGTTCGTTGCGCGGTGATTGCGTTCTCCCCGCCTTAGCCAGTAGCCCGTAAGTTGGGCTGATAAAGCAAACCCAATTTACGGGCTTTGACCGCTCTCGCGCCATTGGATACTCTCATCATTCGCGAAAAAGGGCGTTTGAAATTCCTGTGCCCCATGATACGGAAGTACAAAAGTCTATAACTGGTGCGGTGTTTGGGGCATTTGATGGCTGTAAGGTGCGCGAAATGGCGATCTACAATTTAATGTGCGGGGTGATGTGCTGTTCAAAGCCCCCGCGTTTTCAATCGATGCTGACCCTATTGATTTCAAGGAGACGAGTGCATCAATCTCAATACGCTGCAAACTGAGGCGCACTGTCGGTGATTTCATAGTAGCCACCTTTGTCTTCTACAAATGTGTGCTTGGCAACCTTCAGCTCCACTTTGGTGTCCAGGCATCCTAGTGAAACACCAGTCCATTGGTACCCCTCAATTGTTGGATTCCAGAATAGCGTGGAACCGCAGATGGAGCAGAAGCCGCGTTGAACGGTCTCAGAGGACTGGTACCACTTGACGGACTCCGAACCAACAATGTTCAGCGCGGAACGCCTGACGTTCACGGCAACCAAGAAATTGCCGGTCTGCTTTCTGCATTGGGTGCAGTGGCAGGCTTCAGGTGATTTCTCTAGCGGTTCATTGATTTCAAGGCGGACGGCTCCGCACAGACAACTGCCATTGATCATGGACGCTCTCCTTTGTGAACGACACTCGCAAGGCGAGGCTGGTGTTCAGCACGCGACGATAGCTCGTCGGTTGGGCTGGTTTCATCAAGCCCAACATCGAATTCTAATGGGTAGCGTGAATTGTGTTGCAGCTGGGCAATAGCACCGTCACTCACGCCGTTCTTACAGATTTTTTAACATGCATCATTGTCCGCAATATCATGCTTGCATTGGCGAGCAGCGAACCGTTTATGACGCGCATGATTTTCATGGGTTTACGATACAGATTTCTGTAGAAGTAGTAAATCACCGCTGATTGCGCACCCACCTTGACCACCGCATACATCATGCCCGTTCGTACTTTGCGTGTCGCAGCAGAATCGGTCAAACTACCTAGCCTTAACCGTTCCGCCCGGAGCCCGCCATGAAAGCCAATTCCATCCTCGATACCATCGGCAACACGCCGCACATTCGACTCAACCGTTTGTTCGGCAACACGCATCAGGTCTGGATCAAGTCCGAGCGCAGCAATCCTGGTGGATCAATCAAGGATCGGATTGCGCTGGCGATGATCGAGGATGCCGAGAAATCAGGCGCACTTAAAATGGGTGGCGTGATTGTCGAACCGACTTCAGGCAACACCAACATCGGTCTGGCGATGGTGGCAGCCGTGAAGGGCTACAAGCTAGTGCTGGTGATGCCCGATAGCATGTCCATCGAACGCCGTCGCCTGATGCTGGCTTACGGTGCCACGTTTGAACTCACACCGCGCGAAAAAGGCATGAAGGGTGCCATCGCCCGTGCGCAGGAAATTGCGGCGGTGACGCCGGGCGCATGGATCCCACAGCAGTTTGAAAACCCCGCCAACATCGAGGTGCATGCCCGTACGACGGCGCAGGAAATCCTTGCCGATTTTCCCGACGGCGTGGACGTGCTGATCACCGGCGTCGGCACCGGCGGCCATATCACCGGCTGCGCGAAGGTGCTGAAGGCGAAATGGCCGAAGCTGCAAGTGTTCGCCGTTGAGCCAACCGCGTCGCCGGTGATCTCCGGCGGGCAGCCTTCGCCGCATCCGATTCAGGGTATCGGTGCGGGTTTCATTCCGAAAAATCTCGACACCGCATTGCTTGATGGCGTGATTCAGGTCGATGCAGAACCCGCCCGCGAAATGGCGCGGCGCGCGGCGCGCGAAGAAGGGATGCTGGTCGGCATTTCATCGGGTGCCACACTTGCCGCCATTGCGCAAAAACTTCCCGAGATTGCGGCAGGTTTGACGGTGCTGGGCTTCAACTACGATACCGGTGAGCGCTACCTTTCCATTGAGGGTTTTTTGCCGGCTTAAACGGGTGAGAGTGCCGGTATTTCCATGGCGGTGTTTCCCGGCTCAGGCTGCAGTTGCAAAGTTTATTTTGTAATCTCAAACCGCCATTCCATCCCGCGCGTTTTGCCCTGCGCCGTGCCTTCGATGCGGGCCTTCATCGCACCGTCCGGTTCCATCCAGTACATTACGCGTTGCGGAAAATCGTTCGCCAGGTTTTCGAATACGACGCGCTTGTCGCCGAGCTCTTTCAACTTGAATTCCACGGGCGGTTTTCCACCAGGGCTCGCGAGGTAGGCGAGACCCGAAGGCGTATCAGCAATTCGCAAATATTCGAACGAGGTTCCACGCCGCGCCGATGTGGTCAGATTCACCGCCACCATCATTTTTCCGCGCGGCCCCAGCCAGCTTTCCTGTACCGTTTCACCTTCCCGGGTTTGCGTCCAAGTGCCTGTCATCCAGGATAGTTTTTCGATCTCCTGCGCATGTAGCGGGAGCGCCATTGCGAGCAAGGCAAGGATGGTGAGGATGCGTTGTCTCATGCGTGTTTTCCTTTTTTCAAGTTGGAAGATTTATTACTCGGCCGGCTTCCACAGGCCGATGGCGTTGTCATCGAGATCGGCAAACCACGCGAAGTGCCCCATGCCCGGCACTTCCGAGGCGGGTACCAACACCTTTCCGCCAAGCTTCTCGACTTGCTTCAAAGATGCGACGATATCGTTCACCTGCACATAGATCGTCACATAATTTTTCGGCTCGGTTTCAGGCTGCGATATATTTCCCTCAATGCCGCCGTCGGCACCGGTGGCGATCATCAATGCCGGTCCTTGCGGCTGGATGTCCCAGCCAAACAGGGTGGAATAAAACTGCTTCGCCTGATCGCTGCGACGGCTGCCGATTTCGAAATGGACGACGGGTTGCCCCATGATGTTCTCCTTCTGTTGGGTGGATGAAAATACCAGCCAAGCATGGGACGCAATTATTGCGGCGTATTGTACGAATCCGACATCAGGCTGTGCATGTGTCGCCGCTATTCATGGCGCCGTTTCGCCGCCGATCATGGCGGCTGACAGTCCGTTGAGTGAGCGATGGAAGGCCTGCGGTTGCAGCCCGGCGAATCGCTTGAAATCGCGGATCATGTGGGCTTGATCAAAATAGCCTGCGCCAATCGCAGCCGATACCCAACTGCCGGTCCGTGGCTGCTCAAGCAAATCGAACACACGGCGAAAACGAAAAATGCTGGCGAGCAGGCGTGGCGGAATGCCGACCTCGCTCTGGAAGCGGCGCTCAAGCTGGCGCGATGATAGTCCGCAGCAGTTCGCCAACGCGTCCACCGACAACTGCCCGGCGGCCGATTGCAACAACCGCACCCCGTGCGTGACGGCCGCGTCGGCTGTGTTGCGCGAGTGCGTGAGTTTCATGCGCAGAAACTGCTCGACCAATTGCAGGCGCGCGGTGGTGTCGCGCGCGCTGCATACCGCATCGATCAGGTGCTCGCTCTGCTGCGCCCAGACCAGCGCTACGTCGAGACGGACATCGGTAGTTTCATGCATCGGGATTCCCAAAAACATCCTCGCGCCGGCAGGCTGCAAACGAATCCCAATCAGCCCTGCACGAACACCCGGCTGTAACAACAGCGGTTGGGAAATTTGCCCGGCGAAAATAAATCGCGGCTGGCGCATCTGCACGCCGTTCGCCGAGATCTCGCAAGCATCGTCGCCGTACTGCAACACCATTTCCGGATAGCCGTCGGGCACGATGCGCTGAATCTCAGCCGCACCATCGTCGGGCGACGCCTCAAACGCCCACAAGCAACGGATGTAGCTGGCGAGCGCAGGATGGGGAGGACGTTCGGTGTAGTGCATTGCAATTGGCGATGACGGGTCGGGATGTCGAGGATTCTGCGACGGGTTAAGCAGCAGAGTGGCTTTGGGCTGCACAGGGTATTCCTGCATCAGATTCCCGCAGTACACGACTACGCAGATCGCCATTCGGCGGGATTTTCAGCCGAAAAGTCCTTGTGAAGGCGCGCCAATGCTGGAGTTTACCTGCCCATCCCGGAAAGAATCAATTCTCGAACCGCGCCCCAAACGCATCCGCGTAGGCGCTCTCGCCAAACTCAAAATGGCCGTCAGGTGTTTCGCCGAGATAGGTTGCTTCCACGGTTACCTTCACATAGCGATCCAGCTTTTGCCAGATCGCGTAGGTGAGGGTGCGCGCGATGTCGGCAGGTTTCTCGCCAGCGCGGATTTCGTGGTCGGCCGTGAGCGTGATGGCGACGGCGTCTTTCACTTTGCCGCGCTCGACTTCTTCGGGCTTGCACCAATTGGTGGTGAACGCTTCGACCACTTGCGGTACTTCGCGCGGCAGTAGCGGCGAGACACACACTTCCAGCCGGAACAGGTTGCCCGCTTTTGCAAATTGCACGTGAACAGGAATATTCATATAGGTACGTTAATGCAACATTTGCTTTTGCGCAATGCTAGGCAAGCTGCACGGATTGGTTTAGCATCATTGGTTCGTTACGGCGAGTAACAAGCTGGATGGCAATTAAAAAAAGCAGCCGCAGCTGCTTTTTTAATTGCCATCATTCCCGCGTCCCTGAAGGGACTTCCTTTGGTCGCAGCGGGAATGATGGTTGACATATTTTGCGGGTACGCTAAGAACTGGTTTATTTCTCGTCGATCTTGGCCTTGCCACGCAGCTCCTGCACCAGACGCGCGACCTGCTCCTGCTGGGCTTGCTGGCGGAATTTATCCTTCACTTCGTCGAACGCTGGCACTTTCATTGCGCGTGAGTCATCGACGCGGATCACGTGGTAGCCAAACGGGGACTTCACCGGAGCCTCGGTAAGCTGCCCTTTTGCGAGCACTTTGATCGCGTTGCCGAATTCAGGAACATAACGACCGGCAGGTGCCCAATCGAGATCCCCACCGTTGTCTTTGGAGCCGGTGTCTTTGGATTTTTCTTTCGCGAGTTTTTCAAATGTCTCTCCGCGCTTCAATGACGCGATGATTGCTTTGGCGTCGTCTTCCTTGTCGACAAGAATGTGACGGGCTTTGTATTCTTTATCGCCCAATTGCACGACGTACTTCTCGTAGTCGGACTTCAATTGCGCATCGCTGATCGGGTTGGCTTTGACGTAATCCTCAAAAAACGCGCGGATCAGTACAGCCTGACGCGCCATGTCCATTTGCGCGGCGACTGTTGGTGACTTGTCGAGCCCTTTCTTTTTTGCAGCCTGCGACAAAACTTCGCGGTTGACCAGTTCGTCTTTCATTGCGTTGGCAAATTCCGGTGTCGCTGGCTGGCCTGACTGCTCGCGCTCTTTGTTCATTGCCTCGAAATAGGTGGCGGGAATGATGACGCCGTTGACGCTTAAATTGCCGTCGGCCTTTGAGGTTTTGGCGGACGCTGCCTTCTCGGCTTTGGTCTGTGCGAATGCAAGCGGCGCTGACATCGCGACGAGTGCTACGGAGAGGGCGACAACGATGGTTTTCAAATTGTGTTGCATTAGTCTTCCTTTGTTAAGTGGAACAATCGTGAAACAATCAAAAATACAAAATAACAACCCTTCGCCTATGAAGCGCGCGCATCAATTTTCAACGCATGAATGCGCGTACTCATTAATTCGCCCAGCAAATCGTAAATCATGCGGTGCCGCGCCACCAAAGGTTTACCCGCGAACGCGGGCGAAACGATGGTGAGCTCGAAATGCGTTCCGTCCACAGCACCGGTGCGCTCGGTATGCGCGTGCGCACCTGCATGGCCCGCGTGCGCGGCGGAATCATCAATGATCTCGATCATCGAAGGTGCCAATGCTTGCAGTCTTTCGGTAATCTGATCGCGGATGGAAGTCATACCCAACCTAGAAAACGCGTTTGAACGGCTTCACGTTGACGGAACTAAACACGCCAGCCGTACAGTAGGGATCCGCTGACGCCCATGCAATTGCCACCTCGCGTGACGCAAATTCGGCAACGATCAACGATCCTGAAAAGCCTGCAGGCCCCGGATCTTCTGAGTCGATCAGCGGGTGCGGGCCGGCCAGAATCAGTCGGCCTTCGCTCTGTAATTCTTTCAGCCGCGCCACATGGGCGGGCCGATTGGCGAGGCGCTTGTCCAGCGCACCGGGCATTTCTTCACAAAGGATCGCGTATAGCATCAGTTGTTTTTCCAGGTCAGGATTCTTTGGGTGTTTGCACGACATCATCAGGCAAATATTTCGCCATCCATAACGCTTGCGCAATCACAAATATAAAACTTAACGCCGAACCGCCGAACACTTTCACCTTGACCCACGCGTCGAGCGAAAGCGTGCTTGCGAAGTACTGGTTCAACGCGGCGAGCGTCAGGAAAAAAATGCCCCACGCGATGGAAAGTTTGCGCCACACATGGTCGGGCAAATCAATTTCCTGTCCGAGTACGCTCTTGATCGGATTTTTTCGCAACGCCACCGCACCCAGAATCATCAAACCCATCAAGCCATAAAAAAGTGTCCACTTGATCTTGATGTAGTACTCGTCGTGCAACAGGATCGTCGCGCCGCCAAAGACCAAAATGAATGCCAGTGCAATCCATTGCACGGGTTTGATTTTTTCGCGCCGCCAAAGTGCCCAGCCGATTTGCGCAACGGTCGCCGCGATGGCGACGCCGGTCGCGACATAAATATCGGCGAGCTTGTAGGCGGCAAAAAATAGAATGACCGGTAGAAAATCGAGCAGCAGTTTCATTGAACTTGGGATGCAGCAGAAGGGTTATGCGAAAGTCGGGCACAAAAAACAACCGCGTATTTTCTCATGATTAGTGGACTCGCGTCCAACGCGCGAATTCGCTCTCGATTAGTCCGCGCGGACCCAAAGGAAACCCGGGCTGCGACGCTATTGCATTGGCCTCTTCATAAAACCCGGCGCGCTCGTCGGGGAGGTGCGAATTGAGTGTGTCGAAGGCATAAAGCATGAGGGCGTCGTCGCCAGTACGAATGGCCGTGATGGCGAAATTGAGGTTGAGCAATCGCCACGGTCGCTGCGGGTTTGAGCGCTCCAGATCCGCTTTGAGCAAGGGCGAAAAATGGCTGATGAAACCTTGCATCATGGCGTACACGGCGGCCGTCTCCTGTGTTGACGTCGCAGCGTTCGCCTTTGCTGCCAGCGCGTTGACGATGGGCTCGACCGCGTAAATCGACAGCCCGTGGCGCATCGCCCAGTAGCCGACGCCAATTTCTACTGCCTGCAGGTGAACGAGTTGGTCGTTCAATCCAAAGCGAATCAGCCAGCTCTCGAGCTCCGCCAGGGCGCGCAGCGCTTCGTCGCACGCCTCGGCCGCATCTTCAATTGGCAGCTCGGCATCCGCGCCGTATTGCCCATCCAGCCGTGACATCACTGCCAGAAAATCACCTGTCACGGCGAGCAACGCGATGGCGTCAGTGGCTGCGCCACCCGTGGCACCCGCGTAGCGTTCACGATAGGCGTTCTGCACGGCGTCAGCGACCGAGCGAAAGGCCACATCGAGCGAGGCGAGTGCGTCATCCTTGGTGTCAAGACCCGCGTTAATGGTCATGCGGATCGGTTTGATTTCCATCTTGAGATCAGGCCTTGAAAACGTACGGTGGAGCAGAGTGCGATGAATCGAGCCTGCTATGATTGCTTATATCCCTAATAGTTTGATTGTTTTCGTGCAAAATTTTGATTGTCATAACCACTCCATTTTTTCCGACGGCTTGTTACGCCCAAGGGAACTCGTTGAGTTGGCAAAAAAAACTGGCTGCGACGCGGTCGCGCTGACCGACCACGACAACACCGGCGGGCTGGCCGAGGCCGAAACAGCGGCGGCAGAATTGCATATTCGCTTCATACGCGGCGTTGAATTGTCTGTCACCTGGCCCGCGAAATCATCCGTGGCCGTTGCCGCGACTGCGGATCTTAACCCGATCACCATTCACGTGGTCGGGCTCGGTATAGACCCGCTGGACGCGACGCTGGTGGCGGGAATCGCCTCGATCCGCGATGGACGTTTGGAGCGTGCGCGGCAAATGGGCGCGCATTTGGCACACATGGGCATTGAGGGCGTGTTCGAAGATGCGCTGGCGCTGGCGGAAAACAAGGACATGATCGGTCGTACCCACTTTGCGCGGGCGATGGTGACGCGCGGCCTGGCAACAAGCGTTGGCGCGGTCTTTGGGAAGTTTCTCACACCGGGTAAGCCCGGCTTCGTTGCGCACCAATGGGCCAGCCTTGGCGACGCGATAGGCTGGATCACCGGCGCAGGGGGCGTGGCGGTACTGGCGCATCCGGGGCGCTACAAATTATCGAAACAGGAAATGCGCCAGTTGCTGACTGAATTCAAACAAGCCGGTGGACAAGCCATCGAAGTGATTACCGGCAGCCATGAAAAACATCAATACCGCGAATACGCAGCACTCGCCCGAGAGTTTGATTTCATGGCCTCGCGCGGGTCCGATTTTCATGGCCACGGTGAGAGCCGTTTCCAGCCCGGCACGTTGCCACCGCTACCGGATGACTTGGTACCGGTCTGGACAGTGCTTCAATGAGCCAACCTTGAGCCAGTTTTTTACGCTGCACCCCACTCATCCTGAAGCGCGCCTCGTCAAGCGCGCCGTCGACATCGTTCGCAAAGGTGGCCTGATCGCCTACCCCACCGATTCCTGTTACGCGCTTGGTTGCCACATTGGCGACAAAAGCGCGATGGAGCGGATACGGCGCGTGCGCGGCGTCGATGACCGGCATCACTTCACGCTGGTATGTCGTGATCTATCCGACATTGGCACGTTTGCGAAGGTCAATAACGCGCAATACCGATTGCTGAAGGCGCATACGCCCGGCAGCTACACATTCATTCTGGAGGCCACCCGTGAGCTGCCCCGGCGGCTGGCGCATCCGAAGCGGGCGACGGTCGGGGTGCGCGTGCCTGAACACCCCGTCACCCAAGCGTTGCTGACCGAATTGAATGAACCGCTGCTGTCCTCTACGCTCGTGCTACCCGGCGACGAAAATCCCTTGAACGACGCCGAATCCATCCGCGCGCGGCTCGAACACGAGGTCGATCTCATTCTGGATGGCGGCGTTTGTGGCATCGAGCCAACCACGGTGATTGATTTATCCGGAGCCGAGCCCATCTTGATACGCAAAGGTAAGGGCGACATTGCCAGCATCAGCTTCGCCGCATAATACCGGCTGTCGTATTTTTTCATTCCGTCACTCAGGGCCACAATGGACGCAACCATCATTCAAAAAATCACGGTGTACGCGATACCGCTGATTTTTGCGATCACGCTGCATGAAGCGGCGCACGCCTACGCAGCACGCTATTTCGGCGATTCGACCGCTTACATGCTTGGCCGGATGACGTTGAATCCGCTGAAACACATTGACCCGATTTGGACCATTCTGGTGCCGATTGTGACGCTGTTGGTGAGCCCTTTTGTGTTCGGTGCCGCCAAGCCCGTACCGGTGAATTTTGGCGCGCTGCGCAACCCCAAACGTGACATGATCTGGGTCGCAGCAGCCGGGCCACTGGCCAACCTAACGATGATGGTCATGTGGGCCATTCTCGGCAAAATCGCGATATCGCTCGATGCATCAGGGCCGACTTACTTTTTGGCGTCGGTCGCCGAGGCGGGCATTTTTGTGAATGCCTTGCTGATG
>JANMPY010000095.1:0-11009 GCA_031370095.1 Betaproteobacteria bacterium | reverse complement strand
GAACAATTCCCGCTCGGTTAATTCAAGCGACATCAGCAGCGCGAAAGCTCGCTCTGGTCAGGTGACAGATGCGAGCAATTTCAAGTTCGACGTGAACGCGTCAGGCGCGATTAATTCGTCGGATATTTCGGCCGTGAAGGCGCGTTCGGGATTGGTGCTGCCTTAGCATCGGCGGCACAAACCCTAGCACTGGCGCGCTTTTCGGCGCATTTTGTGCCTGAACGGCACGCCAGTGCTAGGGTTTAATCGGTAACTGCGGCATTTTTTAACATCTCCGCCGCATGCTTTCGCGTAGCTTCGGTGATCTTGATGCCTCCCAGCATGCGCGCAATTTCCTCGACACGCGTCTTGTCGGTAAGCCGCGTGATTGATGTCGTGGCGACACCATCGGTTGCGGTCTTTGCAACCTGAAACTGATGCTCCGCACACGCCGCCACTTGCGGCAGGTGCGTGACCGCAAGTACTTGATGCTGAAGCCCAAGCGATCTCAACAGCCGCCCCACGACTTCCGCGACCCGCCCACCGATGCCCGCATCGACCTCATCAAAAATCATCGTCGCCACACTCGCCTTGGCCGACGCCAGCATTTGAATCGCCAGACTCACCCGCGACAGTTCGCCACCAGAGGCAATTTTTGCCAGCGGGCCAAGTGTCTGGCCTTCGTGTGCCGCGACCTGAAACTCGCAACCTTCCAGCCCCGCAGCAGATGGTTCACGCGGTGTAAATTCAACCGCAAATTTGCCACCTGGCATGGCCAGCTCTTGCAGCGACCTGGTCACATTTGCCGCGAATTTTTTCGCCGCCGTCTGCCGCGATTTGGTGAGTTTTTTTGCAGCGTCCATGTAGGTCGCCGCCGCCAATTGTTCGGCTGCAATTAGTTCGTCCAGCGATTGCCCGCCACCGAGCGCGCTCATGCGATCCCGCTTTTGTTGCAGCAGGTCGGGAATGCGTTTGGGTTCGATGCGAAATTTGCGTCCGATTTCCTGCACGTCGGCCATCTCACGGTCAATCTCGGCAAGCCGCGCGGGATCAACATCGAGGGTGCGCAAATAATGCCGCAAATTGGAAACCGCTTCGCGCAGCTCCACACTCGCGGAGTCAACCAATGCGACCGAATCTTTCAGCGCTGGATCGGTTTCGGCTTCGCGTGAAAGGCTCGATGCGACTTCGTCGATCTTCGACAAGACCGCGCTTTCGTTATCGTCGAGAGCCTCAATTGCCGATTGCGCCGCCTCAATAAGCCCCGCCGCATTGGCGAGCCTGCGTTGCTCGTTTAATGTTTCTTCCCAGCGCGTGATGGAAAATTTCAACGCATCCAGCTCGCCGATTTGATAACTCAGCTCATCGAACTCACGGGCAATGGCGATTTCATTGGCCTCGCGCGCGGCGCGCGTGGAGCGCAGTTGCGACCACGCACCGTGTTTGGCTTTTACGTCGATTAACAGCGCCTCATTATCCGCAAAGCCATCGAGCAGACTTAATTGCGCATCCCGTTTCAGCAGCGTCTGATGCTCGTGCTGACCATGAACATCCATCAGGCGCTCGGCGAGATCGCGCATTTGCGTGAGCGTAACAGAGGTGCCGTTGATGAACGCTTTCGAGCGACCGCCTGCGTCGAGCACGCGACGGAACAGCACCATGTTTTTATCGTCGTCAGCCAATTCGTTATCGCGCAGCCAATTGCGCGCGTCCAAGATGCGCGAGAGGTCAAATTCGGCCGCAATCTCGGCGCGGGCTTTGCCGACGCGTACGACGTTCGCCTCAGCGCGACCACCCAGCGCCAGCGAGAGCGCGTCGATCATGATCGATTTACCCGCGCCGGTTTCGCCAGTGAGCGCCGTGAAGCCTGACTCAAAATCAAGCTCCAGCGTATCGACAATCACGAAATCGCGGATGACCAATGCGCGCAGCATTCAGGGATTCCGTTCGTTCCAATGCAGCTTGGAGCGCAGCATCGAAAAATAACTGTAGCTTGCCGGGTGCAACAGACGCAATTTATTTTTGTGCGCCTTCACGATCACCACGTCATCCGGCTCCGGATCAAAAAAAGCCTGCACATCGAAATTTACGCGCGCGTTCACGCCGCGAATCAGTTTGATGCGCACTTCCGATTCGTTCGAGATGGCAATCGGTCGATTCGACAAGGTGTGCGGCGAAATCGGTACCAGCGAAATCGCCGGCAGGCCGGGTTGCAGAATCGGCCCGCCGCTGGACAAGGCATAGGCCGTCGAGCCGGTGGGCGTATTCACGATGATGCCGTCGGCGCGCAGAGAATAAACAAATTCGCCGTTCACTTCAACTGCGAACTCGATCATCGTCCCCATCGCGCCGCGACTGAACACCACGTCGTTGAACGCGACCGTTTTGAAAATGGTTTTGTCACCGCGACGAATTTCGGCGTCGAGCAAAAAGCGCAATTCTTCCTTGTATTCGCCGTCGAGCAGCGCCGTCATCATTGGCTCAAGCGCATCGGCGGGAATATCGGTGAGGAAACCGAGATGGCCAAGATTGACACCGACGAGCGGCACGCCATGCGACGCCACCGAGCGCGCCAGCGACAGCAGCGTGCCATCACCACCGACCGCGATTGCCAAATCAGCACCCTGCAACAACGCATCCAGCGGCTCGCGCGGCATGATCGCGTCGGGCTTGGCGGTGACGAAGCTTGCGGTATGGTCGTCGATACGCACCGCAATGCCGCGCTTTTTGAGGAGCGCGATCAATTGATCCACCGGCTCGCCGACACTGGCACCATCGGGCTTGCCAACGATTACAACTGTTTTGAAAGAAATTTTCATTGCCACGATTAAATCACAGGATTGCCGGTGATAGAAACCGAACAGCAATTGTTACGTGAGGATTCACACAACCGCCCTCGTTTTGCCTACAATTACCTGATGCTTTCTGAACGCGCCCAAACACTGCTGAAATTTCTCGTCGAACGCTACATTGCCGATGGCCAGCCGGTTGGGTCACGCGCGCTGTCGAAATTTTCGGGTATGGAGCTCTCGCCGGCGTCGATTCGCAACGTCATGGCGGATCTCGAAGAAATGGGCTACATCGCCAGTCCGCACACGTCTGCGGGGCGCATTCCGACACCGAAAGGCTATCGACTGTTCGTTGATACGCTGCTCACCATCCAGCCGATCGAGCAGCTGGAACGCCAGCAATTGGAAAATAATATTCGCCCCGATGAGCCACGCCACGTGGTCGCAGCGGCCTCGCAATTACTTTCTGATCTCACCCACTTCGCTGGCATCGTCGTTACCCCGCGCCGTCGCGGCAGTGGTTTGAAGCATGTTGAATTCATGCAGTTGTCGGAAAAGCGCGTGCTGCTGATTTTGGTGGCCTCGGACGGCGACGTGCAAAACCGCATTCTGGTTACTGAAAAAGCCTACTCGCCGTCGCAGTTGACCGAGGCGGCGAATTACATCAACCAGCATTACGCGGGCTACGAATTTGATCAGTTGCGCGAAAAAGTAAAGCTTGAACTTTCGCAGTTGCATCGCGATATTTCCACGCTAATGTCGGCGGTCGTCGAGGCGCGCGGCCAGGGCTCTGATTCGGCCGGCGTGGTGTTGTCCGGCGAGCGCAATCTGCTCGACGTGAACGACGTATCGCTCAGCATGGCGAGCATGCGCAAATTATTCAATGTGTTCGATCACAAGACGCAGTTGATGGAATTGCTCGACGTGAGCAACCGGGCTGAAGGCGTGAAAATCTTTATCGGCGGCGAATCCACGCTGGTGGCGCTTGATGAATTTTCCGTCGTCACCGCGCCATACGAAATTGATGGCCAGATCGTCGGCACGGTCGGTGTGATCGGGCCGACACGGATGGCGTATGAGCGGGTGATTCCGATTGTCGATGTGACGGCGAAATTGTTGTCGGCGGCGTTGTCGCAGAATTAATTTTTGCAGAATTGATGGGCGGCCACAAACACGCTGTCGTCCCGGCGGAGGCCGGGATCCAATTATTTATTTTGTCGCGCGTTGAGCCAAATTGGATCCCGGCCCGGCGCAACCCTTGTGGTTGTTCGCCGGGACGACAAGTTTTTTGAGTTTTCCGTTTTTCAATTTAATAAAACCTAGTACCGGCGCACCTCCCAGAGCATTTATGCCCTGAAATCCGCACCAGCGCTTGACTTTCAATTACTTACGCTCTCATGTCCATCAAACCAGAACCCTCCTTCACCCACGGCACACAACTCTCCACCGGTGTCCTGCTGGTCAATCTCGGCACGCCCGATGAAGCCACGCCCGGCGCCGTGCGGCGTTACCTGAAACAATTTCTCTCCGACACGCGCGTCGTTGAGCTGCCAAAGCCGATCTGGTGGCTGATTCTGAACGGCATCATTCTCAACACGCGCCCCGCAAAAACGGCAAAAAAATACGCCAGCGTGTGGATGAAGGAAGGCTCGCCGTTGCGTGTTTATACGGCGCGGCAGGCGCAAATGTTGCGCGGCTTTCTCGGTGAAAAAATCAACAGCCCGCTGAAAGTCGAATACGCGATGCGCTACGGCAATCCTTCGATGGCAAGCGCAATCGAAAAATTGAAAGCCGCCCATTGCGAAAATATTCTGGTTCTGCCGCTCTACCCGCAATACGCCGCCAGCACCACGGCGTCCACCATGGACGAGCTCGGCCGCGTGTTCTCAAAAATGCGTAACGTGCCGGGCATCCGTTTCGTGCGCAGCTTTCACGATCACCCGGCATACATCAACGCGATTAAAAAAAACGTCCTCGCCGAATGGATGAAAATCGGCCGGCCCAATTTCGCCACCGATAAATTACTCATGACCTTCCACGGCCTGCCGAAATTTCATCTCGACAAGGGCGACCCGTATCACTGCCAGTGTCACAAGACGGCGCGCTTGATTGGCGAGGCGCTTGGGCTAAAAAAAGATGATTATGTCGTGACGTTTCAATCGCGCTTCGGTCGCGCCGAATGGCTGCAGCCCTACACCGACAAGACACTCGAATCACTCGGCGCTGCGGGCACCAAACGCATCGACGTCATCTGCCCCGGCTTCGCAGCCGATTGTCTGGAAACGCTGGAAGAAATTGCGATGGAGGCCAAGGAAACTTTTCTGCACGCAGGCGGCGAGGCCTTCAACTACATCTCTGTTGCCAACGATTCGCAGGCATATGTTGAGTCGCTCACGACGATTGCAATACAAAATCTTCACGGCTGGGTAACGGCCGATTGGAATCGCGCAGCCGCTGACGACGATAATGCCCGCAGCGCACGTCTGGCGCGTGAAACGGGCGCGACGCGTTAGTTTGGTGATTGCCGCGCGGCAAAAGTGGAATTGATCCAGCCGGATGTGGAAGTGGAAGAGCGAACAGTGCAATCACGGCCTTGCCTGCGGCCTAATCAACTTGACGATCTCTTCGCCTACCTCATCATCATGCCCGACCCAGACATGACCTCCGTGCTCAAAACCAACAAATTTCGCGCCTTTAATTTGGCCGGCGGTGTACTCTGCGCTGGCGTAGGTGCCGAAGCCGTCATCGCGCACACTGAAGATAAGCGTCGGGGCGCGGACTGACTCTAGCGCTACCGGACCGAGGCTTTTTCCCATCAACGAGTCGCTGCGCAGGCCTGCTGCACGCGCAGAAACTGGCAGTATGCGATTGAGCATGGTGTTGATGCGTATACGTTCTTCCAGACTGGCGGCGCTCACCTGCTCAGGCGGCGTAGCCAGCACGTATCAGAAGCGGCACGCCCGTGCCCGCCTCCTGATATTCAATCGGCCCACAGCGCGTGGCAACCAGCACGCTGCCTTCTGCGGCTTTGGCGCTCGCCGCTTTGATGTCGCGATCAAAGCGCCACCAGATCACCACGGCGGCCAAGATTGTGACGACAATCGCGCCTGACACGACAAATCGCATGTGGCGCTTCATAACGGCTGGCCTTGGCTTGCCACATTGCGGTCGTGTCCTAGAAGCAGCCAAGCTGTGGCAATTACGTCCAGCGGAATTACCAATATGTAAGGTCGTTGGTGTTCATCAAATGGCAATGCAGGCGCGGGAAATGGCCATGTGTTCGATGCCGTGTGCAGTACCAGTGCGGGCGACACACTGCGTATGCTCATTGTGCCCGCTGCCCGAGGCGCTTGAGTTTGCCTAGCCATTTGGCCGCGTCCGCCGCTTTCATGTCGCCGGTCATGCCGATCAGGGTTTCATGCACTGGTGCGATGCCAACCATGCCGAGGATATTTCGCTCCAACGACTTGATGCTGTGGGCGCGAAAATACCAGCGGTAGACCAGTGCAGGCATTCCCATCGTCACAACCACGCGGGCGGAGCGGCCTGACAAGAGCTTTTTAGCAAAGTGACTGGCGCTCGCCCCGGTAAAACTCGGACGGCATATTTGCTCCAGAAACCCCTTGAGTAAAGCTGGCATGTCGCCCGCCCACAAGGGAAAGACAAACACAATATGTTCGGACCAGATGATGTCGTCCTGCGCCGAATTAAGGCTTTCTGGCACTGTGCCTGTTTCAAAGTCTTTTTGACTGCGCAGCAACGGGAAATCAAGTTCAGCAACGTTGATCTGACGCACGGCGTGACCCGATTCTTCTGCGCCAGCGATATAGCTGGAAGCCAGCGCATGGCACAAGTGAGACTCGCTGGCATCGGGATGGCCTTGGATAAGCAGAATTTTTTTCGCCATTATTTTCCTCAATGGGTTGATGGAGATGGGTCGGGTGAAGCAACCCAACGTGATCGGCCAGCGGCGGATAGCGTTAGCTGGCTTCGTTCAGTAGTTCGATACCGCCGTGAGCTAAGGCTCGCCCGAATGCAATCCAGCGTTGCGCTGCCGTTGACGAACCCGGAACTCCAGACTGTTCCGTTTGCAAGCTTGCTCATCGCTGCGCGATTGGTCATACGTAGCCTTCAGAGCTTTCAACCGCATGAGTTTCGACATTCATACACATGCCGCGCCGCGTCTGTGCGCCAACGCACCAAGAGCAGAATTTTTTGCGTCGTCAGCACTGAAATGGTTCGAGCATTTCGGACACGAGCAAAAAACCCGCTACGGCGGGTTTTTTGTTTTTGTGTTTTGGGGTGTTGTTACCCCAATTCCAAATCATTGCAGTAAGTCAGCAAAAACCACGTTGGAGAATTCGAATTACGTCATTTCCGCGAATTGTGAGTGCCGGTCTTGACAATTAATCGCAACTCGGCATTGCCAAAAATGGTGTTCATCCTTTATTCTTAGTTCCCGTCATCAATTGGAACCCGCCATGTCCTCACCCCGTTCACTTCTAACCGCCCTCCTCGCCAGCAGCGCGCTATTTGCCGGCCTATTTACCGGCTCCTCACACGCGCAAAATTTCGACAAAGCCGAAATCAAAACCGAGAAACTTTCTGCCACCACCTACGTGATGTACGGCGCAGGCGGCAATCTCGGGCTCTCCATCGGTGAGGATGCAGTGTTCGTGATCGATGACCAATATGCGCCGATGACCGCAAAAATCACCGCCGCCATCAAGGCGCTCACCGACAAGCCAGTGCAGTTCGTGTTGAATACCCACTGGCACGGCGACCACACCGGCGGCAACGAAAATTTCGGTAAGGCCGGCAGCCTGATCGTGGCGCAAGAAAACGTGAGGAGGCGCATGTCGAGCGAACAGTTCATTCAGCTATTCAAATCGAAAGTACCAGCTTCACCGAAGGTCGCGCTGCCGGTCGTCACGTTTACGAACGACATCACGTTCCATCTCAACGGCGATGAGATTTTCGTATTCCATGTGCCAAAGGCACATACCGACGGTGACGCCGTTGTGCATTTCAAAAACAGTAACGTGATTCATATGGGCGATACATTTTTCAACGGCCTTTATCCGTTCATCGACACCTCAAGCGGCGGCACACCAGACGGCGTCGTTGCCGCAGCCGACCGCGCACTTCTACTCGCCGACGACAAGACCCGCATTATTCCGGGTCATGGGCCGGTTTCCACCAAGGCCGATCTGAAGGCGTATCGCGACATGCTCTTCACGGTGAACGGCCGCGTGAAAGCGATGATGAAAGATGGCAAGAAACTCGAAGACATTTTGGCCGCCAAGCCCTCTGCCGAATTCGATGAAAAATGGGGCAAGGCTTTCATCTCGCCGCCACGCTTTATCGAGATGCTGGTGCTCGCGCAGACGCCGGCGGCGGTGGCGAAATAGTCGACGTCTAAACTGGGTGTGACGCGTTTGTTGTCGGGTTAGGCCGCCACAACAACCGGTGGTGCCGGCTCTCTCTGCAACAGCGTCACCAATTGCGCCACTTTTGTCCGCATCTGCCGACGATCAACAATCATGTCGATGGCACCTTTTTCGAGTAAAAATTCGGCGCGCTGAAAACCTTCCGGCAAAGTTTCGCGCACCGTTTGCTCGATCACGCGGGGTCCCGCAAAACCGATGAGTGCGCCGGGCTCACCGATCACGACATCGCCCAACATCGCGAAGCTCGCCGAGACGCCGCCCATGGTCGGATCGGTCAACACCGAGATGAACGGCAGGCGTGCTTTGGAAAGCTGGTGCAGGCATGAGGTCGTTTTGGCCATTTGCATGAGCGACAAGAGGCCTTCTTGCATGCGCGCGCCGCCGGATGCTGTGAAACAGACGAAGGGCATTTTTTCGTCCGCACAGGCCTCTACCGCGCGCGCAAAACGTTCACCGACCACCGAGCCCATAGATCCGCCCATAAAACTGAATTCGAATGCCGCTGCAATCAACGGCACGCTTAACACCGTGCCTTGCATCACCACCAGCGCGTCAGTTTCGCCGGTCGCTTTTTCGGCGTCTTCGAGGCGCTCATTATATTTTTTGCTGTCCTTGAATTTGAGAGTGTCAATCGGCACCACTTCGCTACCGATCTCGGCGCGACCTTCGGGATCGAAAAACATGTCGAGCCGTGCGCGTGCGAAAATGCGATTGTGATAATTACATTTGGGGCAAACGTGCTGATTGTTTTCCAGATCGGTGAAATACAGCGTCGCCTGGCACGACGGGCATTTGCTCCACAAGCCTTCCGGCACCGCTTTTTTTTGAACGGTGCTGTTGGTCTTGATCTTCGGCGGCAGGAGCTTTCTGAACCAGCTCATGAGTCCATCGTCTCGCGAATATTTTTCAGCAGCACGCGTACTTTTTCGACGGCGGTTTCGGGCGTTGCTGCTTCCATTTCCTGAATAAGGCGCGAGCCGATGACCACCGCGTCGGCGAAACGGGCGATGCGTTTGGCGGTATCGCCATCGCGAATACCAAAGCCGACACCGACGGGTAATGTGGTCTGCGATTTTATTTTTGCGATCATCGATTCAACTTCGCTGGTGTCGATGTTGGCCGCACCGGACACGCCTTTGAGCGAGACGTAATAAATGTAGCCGCGTGCGGCTTCCGACACCAGTTTGATGCGCTCGATTGATGAAGTAGGCGAGAGCAGATAAATGATGTCGATGGCTGCTGCATCCATCGTTTCAGCGAGGTCCCCGCTTTCTTCTGGTGGATAGTCCACCACCAGCACACCATCCACGCCCGCTTTGTTTGCATGCTCGGCGAATATTTTCATGCCCATGCGTTCAATCGGATTGGCGTACCCCATCAACACCACCGGGGTGGTCTGATTGGTTTTGCGGAATTCACTCACGTAAGAAAGAACATCGTTCAATCCAACACCGAACTTCAACGCGCGCTCCGAAGAGCGCTGGATGACCGGGCCGTCGGCCATCGGGTCGGAAAAAGGCACGCCGAGCTCGATGATGTCGACGCCAGCATCGACCATCGCGTGCATCAGTGGCACGGTGGTCGATGGCAACGGATCGCCCGCCGTCACAAACGGAATCAGCGCCTTTCTTTTTTCGTTGGCGAGTCGCGCGAACGTCTGTGCGATTCGCGACATTATTGCGGCGTGCCCGTCACGGCGTGGGAACGTTCCGCCACCGTCGCCATGTCCTTGTCACCGCGCCCGGAAAGATTCACCAGTAGCACTTTATCTTTTGCCATCATCGGTGCCAATCTCATCGCCTCGGCAACAGCGTGGCTTGATTCCAGCGCGGGGATGATACCCTCGGTTCGACAGAGCCGATGGAAAGCTTCAAGCGCGGCATCATCATTGACGGCAATGTATTCGGCGCGCTTGGTGTCTTTTAACCAAGCGTGTTCGGGGCCGACACCAGGATAGTCGAGACCGGCGGAAACCGAATGCGTATCGATAATCTGTCCATTCGCATCCTGAATCAGATAGGTGCGGTTGCCGTGCAAAATGCCCGGTGTGCCTGCGGACAAGGATGCCGCATGCCTGCCCGTGGCGATGCCATCACCACCCGCCTCGACGCCGATCAGGCGCACATTCGCGTGAGGAATGTAGTCGTAAAAAATCCCCATCGCGTTCGAGCCGCCGCCGACACACGCAAGTACCGCATCGGGCTGGCGACCAATCAATTCTGGCATCTGCGTGAGGCACTCCTTGCCAACCACGGAATTAAAATCTCGCACCATCATCGGATACGGATGCGGGCCCGCCACGGTGCCAATGATGTAGAACGTGCTCTCCACATTCGTCACCCAGTCGCGCATCGCTTCATTTAACGCGTCTTTCAATGTTTTTGAGCCACTCGTCACCGGCACGACCGTTGCACCGAGCAGCTTCATGCGGTAAACGTTTTGCGCCTGACGCCGGATGTCTTCGCTGCCCATGTAGACCACGCATTCCATGCCGTATCGCGCCGCCACCGTGGCCGTGGCCACGCCGTGCTGGCCCGCGCCGGTTTCGGCAATGACGCGGCGCTTGCCCATGCGGCGTGCGAGCATCGCCTGACCGACGGTGTTGTTCACTTTATGCGCGCCGGTGTGGTTCAGGTCTTCGCGCTTCAGATAAATTTGTGCGCCGCCGAGCTCCTCAGACAAACGCCTGGCGTGGTAAATCGGGCTGGGGCGACCGACGTAGTGCTTCAGCTCACGCTCAATTTCAGCAATGAATGCGGGATCGGCTTTGGCCTTCTCGTATTCGCGATTG
>JANMPY010000093.1:0-2105 GCA_031370095.1 Betaproteobacteria bacterium | reverse complement strand
CGTTAGGTGCAACGGCGTGAAACAATGGCCGTTCTTATACCTCTGCTCAACGACACCAAATATGGCTTGGCGGCAAAACAATTTCTAAAGTGTCACGCGAGTCGATTTCTTAAGTGGCCTCGTCGCGATGAGTCCTGGTTTCATCAGATTGACCTTTAGGACCCGCAAGCAGTCGCCAATGGTATCGACGCATCAAGATCACAAGATCCACTACTGCACTCAAATCGAAAGTGTTTGATTCTCAATGCGAGTGAAACCATTAAAATAGCATCATGGCTCGCATGCCCATCCTCACTTACCACGCGTTAAATATCGACGGTAACGATTACTTGGGCAACGATCACGTCGCCTTCCGCGAGGATCTGCGCCTGCTCACTTCACTTGGCTTTCGAATAATTGCGCTCGCCGATCTTGTTCAGCTTCTTGTCGATCCAAACGCGATCTGGCCGGCTAAATGCGTGGCGATCACTTTCGACGACGGCACCAATTTTGATTTCGAAGACTTGCCGCATCCTTCGGCCGGATTGCAAAGAAGCATGCTCAACATCATGCGCGACTTCACGACTGCACATCCCGGCGCGCAACCGACCATGCATGGCACTACTTTTGTGATCGCATCGAACGATGCCCGCGAGGCCATGGATCGCACTTGCATACTCGGGCGCGGATGGATGAGTGACAGTTGGTGGCAGGCTGCGGTGGCGTCAGGATTTTTCCATATCGCCAACCACAGTTGGGATCATTGCCATGATTCGCTGGCGACGATTGCGCAGCGCGATCAGTTGAAAGGCACGTTCGTCGGCGTCGATAATAAAGCCGATGCAGATGCGCAGATTAAAGTTGCGGCTGAAGTCATCGCGCGTATCGCACCGAATCCTGGTGTGGAATTATTTGCGTTCCCTTTCGGCATTGAGAATCCATATTTGGTTGAAGAGTATCTGCCGCAGCAGGCCAAGACAGGCGACGGTCAATTTGTGCGCGCCGCTTTTTCAACCGAGCCCGCACCGGTCACGCGTGAGTCAAACCGCTGGTGGATACCACGCTATGTTTGTGGGCATCATTGGAAATCCAGTGACGAGTTAATGGCGATTTTGCGCGATGCAGCTTAAACCAACTTAAATGAACGCCATGCAAACCAAAGATGAAATGCTCACTCGCGCCGAAGAAATTGAGGCCAGCCAGCCCGCTGAAGCCGCACAATTATTCGTAAGCGTCCTCGCACTCGATCCCGCCAACCTCACCGCGCACAATGCCCTGGAACGGATGCAGGCACCGCAGCGTTACAGCCGCTGGATGCAACTCAATTGTGTGATCGACCCGCGCGACGATATTTTTCGTTTTTTTGCCAATCACGAGATCGCGAAAAATCCGATTCGCGAATATCTTGCCGATGGCTGGCGCACCTTGTCGGAGCTGATGTTGCTGCTTGAAGCGGTTGATCGGCCGCTGTTGAAAACCGGCAGCGTGCTTGAATTCGCCGCCGGCTTCGGTCGCTTTACGCGCCATCTGGTGAAAGTATTGCCGGGCCACGTAACTTGCAGCGACGTGATGCCCGGCAGCGTTGCGTTTTTGCGTAAGCAGTTTGGCGTTGAAAGTTTTCAGTCGTCGCACGATCCGGCGCAAGTCGTCGCATCCGCTAAATATGATCTGGTGTTTGTGTTATCGATGTTCACGCACCTGCCGACGCGCATGTGGGCACCGTGGCTGCGTGCATTGCAGCGCACGGTCAAGCCCGGTGGGCTACTCGTCTTCAGCGTGCATAACGAAGACGTGGCGAAAGAAATCGGTGTGGTATTCGATGAAGAGGGGACACACTTCATCAATAGCAGTGAATCGCCGTCTATTGACGCAGAAACTTACGGCACCACGTTCACGACGAAAAAATTTGTCGAAGACAGCATCAGCAGCGTATTTGGTGTCAAGCCGCTTCTGTACAAGCCGCAAGGCTTCTGGAACGGGCAGGATGGCGTGGTGGTTCGCCTGTAACGGCTGGTCACTTTTCTGCTGTTTCGTTTTACATGTTCCGTGCCATAATTTTCATCACTCCATCGCACCCAGAGCGCCAATATGGCCGTCAACTACATTCTCCCCACCCAAGCGTCGCT
>JANMPY010000091.1:0-2415 GCA_031370095.1 Betaproteobacteria bacterium | reverse complement strand
AAATCAAGGAGTAACGCGATGGCCTCCCCCGAATTAAAAAATCTCCTCGCCAGCGATCAGCCGCGCGGGGTGTATTGGTCAAAGTCGCACGCGAGTGTGGCTGAGCTTTCCAAACTTGCGCGCAACAAAGGGATGGCTTTTTTTCATCTCGAAGGCCAGAAAATCGAGGGCAAAGAACAGTTCCTCAATCACGCCGCCGTGGCGCTGAAATTCCCCTCACACTTTGGCAATAACTGGGATGCGTTCTACGATTGCCTTACCGACATGGACGCGATTGACGCCGAAGGCTACGTGATTTATTTCGATCACACCGATGCGTTTGCGGGACACCACGAAAGCCAGCTCGAAACCGTGGTTGAGCTGTTTCAGGACGCCGTGGATTTCTGGAAGACCGAAGGCCGGCCGATGCTGGTGGTGTTATCAGGCACCCATTCGCCGCCGGGGATGATGAAGATTTAGCACGCTGGGGCTCGTTGAAATTTGCATCATTTTCACGTAAGGGGAGTTGGTTGATGGTGCGCACTGAGATTGGATGGAGGAACGCATCGGTGGTGTATTAGGCGAACGTGCCCGATAAGTCGGCATCCACAAAATGATCGGCACAAATAGCATCGATTGAGCGCATTGTCGGGGCGCTTGGGTGGAACTAAAGTATAGAGGTATAGAAGCGCCCGGATTTGTGAGCAGGAACGACAACATTTGAAGTTTTCAATATGTTTAAGGACAGGATCAACAACGCCCAATCAGATTCATCCCGATGAATAATCTTGCAGATGGGCTACAGCTTGCTCCACCGGGGGTACATAAATAGCGAACTCATGCCGACAAGAATCACAAAAATTCTTTGCTGCATGCTGGCATTCGGTGACGTGGGATGCGTGCCATTCTTGACGTATGTCGATTACGCACCGCAGATGCCGGGTGGCCAAATTCGCACCAGCAATTGTCTCGGCAAAGAACTAGAACGGAGGCGCGTTATGCCGCATAAACACGTAAAACTCCATTACCAGCGCACCTCTACAGCCATTTATACCCCGGATGCCGCACCAGTGCTGGTGCTTTGATTTCTATTGCTGCCCAATGCGACGAACCACACAGCGTTCACGATTTTTTCACGCTAAAAATCGAACACGACTATTGCTTCCAAAACCAAGCCCGCGCAAACGAATTCTCTTTTTCGACACAACAGCACTCTCGCCGGGCGAAGTCGCATTTTCGAGTTACGATATGATGATAAATATGTTGTTGCTTTAATTTTCAGCTGCGCCAGTAAATGCAATCGGAGATTGAGTGGGATTATTTAGTTTTCTCAGACGGGGCGCATCGGCAAGTTCGGACGAACGACCCGCGCGCGATGATCGCCGCGGCAAGCCGCGCAAAGATCCGCACGCCGGCACACGCATTTTGATCATTGACGATTCCGCCACCATCGTTAAAGCGTTGGGCGCAATGTTGCAGCGGGACACCAAGTACGTGGTGCGCGATGCGCGTGACGCTGAAACCGGCCTGGAAATGGCGCTTTCTGAAATGCCGGATCTCATTTTTCTCGATCTGGTACTACCCGGCATGAGTGGCTTCGACGCACTGCGCAAACTGCGAAAAAACGAGCTCACGCGTGAGATCCCGATTATTATCATGAGCGGGAACGAACAGGCGATTGAAGAGTTTTATGTGCAGCGAATCGGTGCCGATGATTTCATGAAGAAACCATTTTCACGCGCAGAAGTGTATGCGCGCATTGAGCGACTGATCGACGCGGAGGGTACGCTCCGTCGCGGGCCTTCGAGAGTGGTGTCGAAGGCCGGTATTACGGTTTAGTATTTGCGGAGCCGACAAAAAAGCGAGCGAAAGGATCATGATTTCACGGCGCCCGGTTAAGTTGTCTCCGGGCACCGCAGTTAACTATTTCCCCACTTTCGGCAAATCCTGCATCGCGCCATACACCAGCGCCCCGACTTGCTCGCGATAATATTTGCGGATTTCACCTGGTGCGACTGTGCCGTAGACGACCACCAGCCGCTCTTTCGGGTCGACCCAGAACGCTGTGCCGTTCGCACCATTCCACGTATAGTCGCCCGCCGTGCCGGGCGTGGCCGCGACACCATCAACGAGGCGTACGGCGACTGCCAGGCCAAAGCCGTAGCCATCACGATGCGGCTCGGTGCCGGCAACATTATTTTTGATGTTTGTGCCCAAGTGATCGCTGGTCATGGCGCGTACCGTCTTTGGACTTAACACGCGACGGCCGTCGATGATGCCGCCATCAAGCAGCATCTGGCCGAAGCGCAGGTAATCGCCAACCGTGCTGAATGCGCATGAACCGGCGCAGTCAAATTTCACCGGCTTGTCAAGGATGGCGATGTTTTGATTGCGGCCAGAAATTGGATCCTTCGGCAATAGACGCGCAAGGCGCTT
>JANMPY010000082.1:0-10525 GCA_031370095.1 Betaproteobacteria bacterium | reverse complement strand
CGCCGCGTGATCCGAGCTGCCATGCGCCATCGTTAATACCGCCGTCGGATTTGCCGCTCGCAATCGCGTGCCAAAGTCGCGGTAGGTCGTTTTGTCAACGCGCATCAAGGCCGCAATCGCCACCGGTGCTTCACACGCTTCATTCAACATGCGCGAATTATCTGGCATGTTCAACCGACAGTCCCTCGACAAATACATCGGTCAATTTCAAGTCGCGATCCAGCACCACCACGTCGGCCCAGGCGTTGGTCACGAGGCGGCCGCGATCGGTGATGCCTAGAAAATCGGCCGCATAGGTTGATACGCGCCGCGATGCATCAGCCAGATCAAGCTGCAGCTCGTTCACCAAATTACGCAGTGCCTGATCCATCGTCAATGTCGAACCCGCGAGCGTGCCATCGGCCAGCCGCACGCCGCCCATGCATTTGGTGACGGTGTGCCGACCGAGACGATATTCACCATCGGGCATGCCGGCAGCTGCCGTCGAATCGGTGACACAAAATAAACGCGGGATCGCGCGCAACGCAACTTTCATCGCACCGGGATGCACATGCAACAGATCGGGAATGATCTCTGCGTATTGGCTGTGCGCCAGCGCCGCGCCGACCATGCCGGGCTTCCTGTGATGAATGCCGGTCATCGCGTTGAATAAATGCGTAAAACCATTGGCGCCTTTAGCCATCGCCATGACGCCATCTTCATAGCTGCCCGCAGTGTGACCGAGCTGCACGCGGTAGCCCGCCGCGACCAGTGACTCAATGGTCTCCATATTGCCCGGCACTTCAGGTGCCAGCGTAATGAGGCGAATCGGCGCGATGTCGTTGAGATGCTTCAATTCATTGAGCTGCATCGGTCGTGCAAAATCAGGCTGCGCGCCGAGCTTGCCGGCATTGATATACGGCCCTTCCAGATGCACGCCCAACACCCGCGCGCCGCGCAAACGACCTGCACCAGCGCCCGTGTGACGCGGCGCGTTGCAAGTGGGTGCGAGCCCTGTGAAGGCAAGGTCCAAATCTGCGGTCGGTGCCGTCATGGTGGTGGCAAGCAGCGACGTCGTACCGTACTGCGCGTGCAGCTGCGCCACGCGCGTCGCCGCGTCGCCGCCTTCCATGATGTCGTGACCACCGCCACCGTGGACGTGTTGGTCGATGAACCCCGGCAGGATGATCGGCTCATGCGAATCGCGCACCGCATTCGCCGTGATCGCCTGCCCTGTGATGCTGGCGATGCGTCCGCCGCTGAAAAACTCAATCACACCGGCCACGAATCCCTGCGGCATCAGGATATTGCCCTGAATGCCGTTAAGACCGCTGAGACCCGTTAAGCGTTTTATCGTGTGTGGCATGTCGGACCCGCCGAAGTTGAGGTCATGGCTCGCGGCGCATTTCGGCGACGAAATCATAATAATCGTTGCGGCAATAAGAGTGCGTAAGCTCCACCGCGTGGCCGGATTCGAGATAGCCCACCCGCGTGATGAACAATACCGCCTGCCCCACCGCAATGCCCAGTTGGCGCGCAAGCTCGGGTTCTGCGTTCAACGCACGCAAGTGTTGAAGCGCACGAACGGGCGCGTGATTTTTGCGGTTCAAATATTCGTAAAGCGAGCCTTCGACCTGTTCCGGTTTCGGCAAAATCGATTGCGGCAATACGCTCACCTCGAACGCCATCACCACGTCGTCTGCCAGACGCAAACGTTTGAGTCGCGCGACCTTGCCTGTTCGCGAAAGCCCGAGGCTCAGCCGTTCATCGTCAAGTGCCGGCGTAATCGAGCGCGCCAGCCATTGCGAGCGCGGCGTATAACCGCGCCGGGAAAGCTCTTCCGAAAAACTGGTGAGGCGCGACAGTGGCTGCTCGATGCGCGGCGCGATGTAGTTGCCCGAGCCCTGGCGACGCACAATGAGACCCTGCTCTGCAAGCAGATCGATGGCTTTACGCGCGGTCACGCGCGAGACACCAAGCGAGTCGGACAACAATCGCTCCGATGGCAGCGCATCATGAACTTCGTATTTGCCGCCCATGATTGCGCCACTCAATTTACGGGAGAGCTGCAAATAAAGCGGCGAATGGTCGCGCGGGTCGGGCTTGAACTTGAATTGCATGTCGCCTTTGGAAAGTGGGACGCACATTTGTCGCAGAAGTTTAGCGCGATAACTGGTTTGCTTCTTCATGATACCAATTTAATACCATGCATCGCCACACGCGGAGAGCTCCGCGCAGGGTGGCGGCGCAGCACCAACACTAATGGGAACTTCTAAAAACCTCGAAATTGTCTTCCCGGCGTAGGCCGGGATCCAAGTTTGCCAGCAGTATCCGTATTTATAAAACTTAGATACCGGCCTACGCCGGTACGACAGGGTTTTTAGAAGTTGCCTTACACTGTGTACGCGGCGCGCATATACTCGCGTGAACCGCAACCGGTCAAAATGAACGCGCCACATTCACTCCCACTAAATAGTTGCGTCCCGCCGCTGGCTCAAAATAGCGCCCACGTGCCTCCGCCACAATCACCGAGCCGATGTAGCGATGATCCGTCACATTATCAATCCGCACAAATTCACTGACGCGCCAACTGCCGTGCCCACTCGCAGCAAATTGCTGTTGAAACCCGGCGCGTACATTGGCGACGCCGAATCCGGCGGCAGCGTCGCTATTCAATTCATTCACATAAACTTTGCTCGACGCGCGATATTCTATTGCTGCGTGAAATCCGGATGGTGCATGCCGCCATATCAGCTCGCCGTAAAGCACCGAACGCGCCACACCCGGCAGCAAATTGCCCGCTGCGACCACGACTGGCGGCGTGCCTGCGCTGTAGGCACCCTTGAAGCGTGCATTCAGCCACGTGTAGGCGGCGTTGACCTCGAAGCCCGCTGGCAAAAGACTCTCGAACGATAACTCGACACCGTTGCGCTCTGTGTTGGACGCGTTACGAAAATCGCTGCGGCCACCGCTCGAAGAATTGGTGACGATTTCATTCTTGGTCTCAATGCGAAACAGCGCGGCGTTGATCCGCGTGCTGCCGCTGAATTTGGCCTTTAGTGCCAGCTCAGCGTGTCGGCTGCTCGCCGGTTGCAGATTCAGATTCAAACCGGTGGCGCCGTTTGGCCGATAGGCAAGCTCGGCAAAAGTTGGCGTCTCGAATCCTTCGCCGTAGTTGGCGTAAATATTGAGCTGCGGCGACACGTTGACCAGCACGCCCGCGACCGGCGTGGTGCGTGTGTAATCCACCTTGCCGCTGTCGTCGGGATTAGCGCCAACGATGTAGTGATCCGTGGAATCGAATTTCACACGACTGTGGCGCGCGCCACCGCTGATCGCCAACGATTCCGTAATCTGCCATTCAGCCTGCGCGTAGAAATCGGTATTGGCAACACGATCATCCTCATCGCGCTTTAACGCGCCCTGGATGCCCGCGCTGTTGACGAAGCCGCGACGCTGCTCAACGAGGCGGTCATTGTCGAGACCAACAGAAAACGTCAATGCACGATCCGCCACCGCTGCGCGCCGCGTCCAGCGCACGCCCACGCCGCTGTAGCGCCGATCCAGATCCACCACGCCACCCGCGCTCAATGGCGTGTTGCCTTCCTGGCCGAGAAACTGTTTGACGGTGCGCGTGCCACCGTAGATTTTCGCCTGCGCGGCACCGAAAACGTTGCCCGCGTCGCCAACTTCGTAGACTGCGCCGAGTTGATTTTGACGAATGTTTTTGCGGGTATCAAATGTCAGCGCGGATGCATCGACCTGACGCGGATCGGCTTGTACCTGCGCACGCGTGAGCCCCAGCGGATCCTGCGTGTCGGGCTGACTCAAGGCGTTGACGACGAGGGTGAGCTTGCCGTCATAAACAGGCACGCGGAATTTTGCGTTGAGCTGATCGCGCGTCGCGGCACTATGCGCACGATAGCCGCTGGTATCGAAACGCGAAGCGTCGACGAGATAATTCAGCACATCCTCCTGCCCGCCGAATTGCAGCGCGTATTTACGCGTGCCATAACTTCCTGCGTAGAACGAGGAGCCTAGCGTTGGCACCGCCGGGCCATCGGCAGTAAAAATCTGCACCACGCCGCCGGATGAATTGCCGTACAGACTCGCGAACGGCCCGCGCAACACTTCGATGCGCTCCGCCGACGCCAGCGAGAAAGTCGCGGCCTGCCCTTGCCCGTCAGGCATGGTGGCCGGAATGCCATCGGCGATCAAGCGCACGCCACGCACGCCGAATGTTGAGCGCGCGCCAAAGCCGCGTGAGGATAATTGCAAATCCTGCGCGTAGTTTTGCCGGTTTTGCACGACGATGCCGGGCACGCGATTGAGCACTTCGGAAAGATTGACCTGCGGCTTTGCCTCGGAGATGACGGTCGCATCGATGCGGTCAATCGCCATCGGCAGATTAAAGCCATCTTGTGCAACGCGCGTCGCACTGATAACGAGTTGTTCAATACTCTGCGCGGTAACGCTGGGTGACTGCGCAGCCGCCGGGATCGCGGCGCAAAGCGTGAGCGCGCAAACGGTCGAGCCGAAGTGCGACCGCACTATTTCAAACTCGCCAGAAAAGCGGCGACATCGACAATATCTTTTTCCGATAGCGGCTGCGCAGCACTGGCCATGCTGCCGTCAATATCCTGACGCGCGCCGGTCTTGAAACCGCGCATTTGCGTGATCAAATAATCGAGCTGTAAACCGGCCACGCGCGGGATATGCTTTTGCCCTGCGTAGTCGGGCATGTGGCAGGAGCCGCAGTGATTGCGCGCAGCGACCGCTTTGCCTGATTCAGCTTCAGCCGCATCAATTTTTATTTCTGAGCCCAATGATTTTTGCGCCGAAAAATACGCGGCGATGTCTTTCATATCCGCGTCGCTAAGCTTGACGGCGAAAGGTGTCATCTGCTCGTTCACGCGCCGACCTTCGCGAAATTGCAGCAACTGATAATAAATATACAGCGGCGTTTGCGCTGCCAGTGTGGGATACGCGGCGTTGCTCGAATTGCCTGCGACACCATGGCACGCAACACAGGCCGCAGCCTTCTTCTCGCCAGCGGCGGCATCGGGCGCGGCGTGGGCGTTGGTAAGAAAAAGCGGTAGCATCGCAAACAGCGCACGCGCAAAACGAAAAAATTTCATGAGTATTCCAAAATCAAAATCCCCGCCGCGCTTTTACACGCGGCGGGGATTGCAAGTTTACGCGTTTACTTTTTCTTGTAGCTAATGCGATAGATTGCACCGGCAACGTCGTCCGACACCAGCAGTGATCCATCTTTCATCATCTGCACATCGGCCGGCCGACCCCAGAAGGTTTCGCCTTGCAGAAAGCCGGTCGCGAACTCCTCGACTTTTAGCGCTTTGCCTTTGGCATCGAGCACCACGCGGCTAATGTTGTAGCCGGATTTTTTCACGCGGTTCCACGAGCCATGCTCGGCGATAAAAATATTGTTCTTGTACGCCGCTGGAAACTGCGCGCCGGTGTAAAAACGCATACCGAGTGCGGCGACGTGAGGCCCCAGTTTCATATCAGGTGCGTCGAACTCTTTGCACGAACGACCCTTGCCGAAATCGGGATCCAGAAAATCACCCTGATGGCAGAACGGGTAGCCGAAGTTCATGCCCTTGCGTGATACGTGGTGAAGCGTGTCGTTGGGCATATTTTCATCGACCCAATCACGACCGTTGTTGGTAAACCAAAGTTGTTTGGTGACCGGATGAAAATCCATGCCGACGCTGTTACGCACACCGGTGGCAACGGTTTCAAGCACGCCGTTTTCAGGGTCGACCCGCACAATGGTTGCGTGCGTCGCCGGTGGCATCACGATATTGCCCGGTGCGCCGATCTGGAAATAGAGCCAGCCATCGGGACCCAGGGTCATGAATTTCCAACCGTGCGGCTCGTCTTTCGGTAGCGCGTCGAACACGACGACAGGCTTCGGCGGATTGTCGAGATTGGCCTCGATGTTGTCATAGCGGGTGATGCGTGACAGCTCGGCGACATACAACGCGCCGTTTTTGAACGCCACGCCGTTCGAGCGATGCAAACCCTTGGCGATGATTTTGGTTTCGCGCTTGCCGTCCTTTTCAACCACTGCGTAAACGTTGCCAACGAAACGCGTGCCGACGAATAAAGTGCCGTTTTTTCCAAACGTCATTGAGCGCGCATTCGGCAGGCCGCTGGCGTACAGGCTGATCTCAAAACCAGGCGGCAATTTTATTTTGTCGAGCGGAATTTCTGCTGCAGGCAAAGCCGACAACCCCGGCGGATGCGGGCTCAGGTTTGCAGCCTCTTGCTCTGCAGTGCGACCCTGCGCCCAACTCGGCGGCGCGGGTGCGACTGCTGGTGCGGCGGTTGGCGCAGCGGCAGGTGCCGCAGGAACAGGTGGGGTAGCCGGTGCTGGCTGCTGCGCGTACAGGTTCGTTGCAATCAACAAGGCGGCAGCGACCGGGAACAGGGCAATCTGCAATTTCGTTCTCAACATGTTTCCTCCTGTGGGATTTGGAAAAGAATCTGGAAAATCAGCAAACCGTTTGACGCATCTCGGTCTCAAGAATCGTACGCCGATTACGCCGCGCACGCGCCGTTTGGACAGTTCATATTCGTATTGCGGAAGCGAAAATCTGTTGCCAACCTCGTTTTTTGGCGGGCGTTCACAGGCATTTTACGGCGGAGAGGCCCGTCAATGCTTGAGTTTGACGCTTATTTCTTCTCTTCCGTCGGCAGCGGAAAATACGCATACGGCTGCTTCGGTGCCGCCGACTCTTCCTGACGTTTTAATTCCTCCAGATTCTGCTTTTTGTCCCACCACGTTGCGCGGTTGGTCTTTTGCAGCTCTTTCAATTCAGGATTTTTGTCCATCAGGTCGCGAACAAATTTGGTGATGTCGGATTCGTACATATGAGGTTTCGCGGCAGAGGTGAGGCCTTCATCTTATCATTGCAGCAGGCCGCGCACCGACTGAACTTGGCACGGCCTTTGCTGAATACCCCTGACAGATGAAATCCAATACACCCGCCGACGATAAACCGCTTATGGAGCTGCGCTATCCGCGATCCTTTCTGGGCTTGCTGCTGGTTGGCTTCGGTATCGTCGCGCTGCCACTGATTGCGGGGCTGGTGTCGAACGCGTTTTCGATTGAGCGCCTATCCGAGCAAAGCCAGAAAGCGGTGTTCAACGCGACCGTCGCCACCCAAAACGCACGCCAGCTTTCCACCGTCGCACTTGCGATGGAACGCTCAGCGCGCGTTTACGCGGCCTTGGGCGACCGTGATCAGATCGAGATCTACAAACAATCGCGCGAAAGTTTTCAAAAACTGCTCAGTGAATTTGTCGCGTTGCCGTTGACGCCTGAGATGCGCGCCGCTGCCGATTTGGTGAAGCAGCGCGAGACCAATATTTTTACGCGGCTCACCGAGAAGCCGGCATCGAAAGAGTTAAGCCAGCAGTTCGAACGTGATTCCGTCGATCTGTCGACACGCACGCAGGCCCTGAACAAGCTGGCCGATCAATTGATCGAGCAGGAAGTTGCGGCGCTAAAAAACGCGGCGGCGAAATCACGCAATCAAGTCGTGTGGCAACTGCTGGCGATGATCCCGTCGGCGCTGCTCATGATCGCCGGTTTTACTTATCTATTGGCGCGGCCGATTCGCGATCTCGATGAAGCGATCCATCGACTGGGCGAAGGAAAATTGGCGCAACGCATTCACGTCAGCGGCCCGCACGACATCGAAATGCTCGGCGAGCAACTCGACTGGCTGCGCCAGCGGCTGATTTCGCTTGAGGATCAGAAGACGCGATTTTTTCAGCACGTGTCACACGAGCTCAAAACGCCGCTCACCGCCTTGCGGGAAGGCTCTGATTTGTTAAGCGATGAAGTGGTCGGCAAACTCAATGATGAGCAGCGCGAGGTTGCGGGCATTCTCAAACAGAATTCGCTGACGCTGGAAAAACTGATCTCCGATTTGCTGACCTACTCGCAAGGACAGTCGGCCGACCGACTCGGCAAGAAGACCGCGCTCGACATCAGACCTCTGCAGTTGCGCGATCTCATCGATCAGGTCATCAATGCACAGCGACTCGCCATCGTTGCCAAAACGATCACGGTCAAACGCGAATGCGAAAAAACCTCATATCAGGGTGACGTTGAAAAACTGCGGGTCGTCATTGATAACCTCCTGTCCAACGCGATCAAATATTCGCCCGTGGGCGGCACCATTATTTTGCGGCTCGGCAAGCACAATGATCACGCGGTGATCGAAGTGATTGACAACGGCCCCGGCATCGCGGCGGAAGATCGGGATCGGATATTCGATCCGTTTTATCGTGGCAAGAACGTGGCGACATCGGCTGTGAAAGGCACCGGTCTCGGCTTGGCCATTGTGCGTGACTATGTTGAGATGCATCAGGGCACGGTGAAGGCCGTCGCTGCGGCGGGCGCGCATTTTCGGGTTATTCTGCCGAAATCGCTTCAGGCCATTTGATGGAAGTTTCATGAAAATAAAAATATTGCTGTTAGTACCCGTGGCACTACTCGCAGCGTGCGCGCTCGAGCCGAAGCGCGCCGAGCCCCCGCCAGCGCTTGTTATTGTGCAGCCTGCGCCGCCCTCCGAAACCGATCAGTTACTCACTTACATGATGCAGACACGCAAACTTGACGTGCGTGAATTCGCCACCGAGCGGGAGCAGTTGCGGATCCTGTTTCAAACGGATAGGTCCGAATTCAGCCGCGTGAAGCTGGCGATGTTGATCGCGTCAACACCGTCGACATCGTCCCCGGCTGCGGCAAACCTTGTCGCGAATTCGAATGATGACGCCGAGCTGATTTCGTTGCTCGAGCCCTTGGTCAATAACACCGGCGCGTCAAACGCAGACGCTTCTGTCACCCCACAAACCAGCGAGATCCGCGCGCTGGCAATGCTCATATACGGCATCGCACAGGATCGCAAAAAATTGCGTGATCAATGGCGCGAATCGCAGGCGCGGGTGACAGCGCTGCGGCGCGATGATACGAAAGACGCAGAGGCTCGCACCTTGCGCGCGCGCGTGGAAGAGCTTGAAGCCAAGCTCGCGGCGCTCAAATCGATTGATCGCAGCGTCAACCGCCGATCCGAAGCTCCGCGCGCCACACCGCCAAAATAAATCCAGGGTAACCCCAAGGCACCATTACCATTACGCACATGCAAAATCTGCTGTTGGTAGACGACGATCCTGATCTCCTGAAGCTGCTGGCGATCCGCCTGAAGGCGAGCGGCTATAGCACCGCCACCGCCAGCAGCGGCGAGCAGGCGCTGTCGATGCTTGCGGCAGAAAGGCCGGATCTGGTGATCACTGATCTGCGCATGGCGGGGCTGGACGGCATGGCGCTGTTTCACGAAATCGAGCGGCGCCACACCGGCTTACCGGTCATTATCCTGACGGCGCATGGCACCATTCCGGATGCGGTCGCTGCCACCCAGCAAGGCGTGTTCGGCTACATCACCAAGCCGTATGACGCGAACGCGTTGCTCCTCCAGGTGCGGCGCGCGCTGTCGCTGCACGGCAGTACCGGCGCGCTGGGCTTAAGTACTACCGGCGGTGCCCCATCGAGTAAAGCCGACGTCGCATGGCGCAGTGAAATCGTCACCAGAAGCCCGCTGATGGAGGATTTGCTGCTGCGTGCGGAACGCATCGCGCAAGGCGATGCGAGCGTGCTCATTCAGGGCGAGAGTGGTACGGGCAAGGAATTACTCGCGCTCGCCCTGCATCGCGCCAGCCGCCGCGCGGAAGGGCCGTTTGTGGCCATCAATTGCAGTGCGATTCCGGAGGCGTTGCTGGAATCAGAATTGTTCGGCCACAAAAAAGGCGCGTTCACCGGCGCGACCGCCGACCATCCCGGACTGTTTGTCGAAGCGCACGGCGGCACACTGCTGCTCGATGAGATTGGCGACATGCCTCTGTCGTTACAGGTGAAATTGCTGCGCGTGCTGGAGGCGCGCGAGATCCGTGCGGTCGGCTCGACCAAATCGATTCCCGTTGATGTACGCGTGATTTCGGCCAGCCATCGCGACTTGAATCAGGCCAAAAAAGACGGTGCATTTCGCGAAGATTTATTTTATCGGCTGAACGTCGTTACCCTCAAATTACCCGCGTTGCGCGAGCGCCGTGAAGACATTCCCTTACTGGTTTCGCATTTCCTGAAACAACTTTCCAAGCGCTACGAAAAAAACGTCAACGCGCTGTCGCACGATGCGCTGGAGATGATGAGTGCCGCACCCTGGCCTGGAAATATTCGCCAGTTGTACAACGTTGCCGAGCAAGTGGTCGCGCTCTCGACCGGCGAGATCGTCTCGACCAAGGTGGTCGAGCAGGCAATGCAAATGGAAATGCAGGGGCTCGAATCTTTCGAAGAAGCGCGCCGCCGATTTGAGTACGACTATCTGACGCGACTACTGAAGCTCACCCAGGGTAGCGTAACGCAAGCGTCGAAGCTGGCCAAACGCAATCGCACTGAATTTTACAAACTGCTACAGCGCCACGGCATTGAAGCGGCGCATTTCAAACAAGCGAG
>JANMPY010000018.1:0-8235 GCA_031370095.1 Betaproteobacteria bacterium | reverse complement strand
GACAATGCATAGCTTGCGCGTCGCTGGCGCTACCGCGGCGATGCTCGGTTTGTCAGTCGCCGTCGCGCAACCGGCACCGCTCGCCTCGATTGCCTTTAGCAACGAAGTCGAAGCTTCGCTGGTGCGGGCGCTTGAATCGTTAAAGACCGAAGGTATCAAGCCTGCCCTGCGGGAGCTTGATGCGACGCTCGCCAAAAATCCGAATTTCCTGCTGGGCCATCTCATCAAAGGTGACTTGTTGATGGCCAAGGCGGGCACGCCGACCGCGTTCACCGGCACCAAATCGCAACCGGAAATGGTGGCGAGCCTGAAACATGAAGCGCGTGCGCGGCTGGGTCGCTATTTCGATGGCCCGCCGAGTGGCAGCCTGCCCACCGCTCTTTTGCAATTGGCACCCGACCAGCAGCACGTGTTGCTGATTGATAGCGAAAATTCGCGAATGTACGTTTATAAAAACGTCGACGGTGTACCCCGGCACGTAGCCGATTTTTACGTTTCCGTCGGCAAGAATGGGTTGGAAAAAGAACGTGAAGGCGATCAACGCACGCCACTCGGTGTGTATCAAGTCACCTCAAGCGTTGCGCGCGAAAAGCTGATCGATTTTTATGGCCCAGGCGCGTTCCCGATCAATTATCCCAACGAATGGGACAAGCGCAGCGCCAAAACCGGCTCCGGCATCTGGATCCATGGCACACCATCGACGACCTACAGCCGCCCACCGCGCGCGAGCGACGGCTGCGTGGTGCTCACCAACGATGACTTTGCCCGCGTCGCCCAATTTGTCGTCCCCGGCGTGACGCCCATCATCATCGCATCGAACGTAAAATGGCAATCGCCGGACGAGTGGTTCGCCACACGCGCCGCGTTATCGTCGTCTCTCGATGGCTGGAAGCGCGATTGGGAAAGCCTGAACATGGACAAATACCTCGCCCACTATTCGCAAAAATTCGACGCCGATGGAAAGGGCTTAAGCAACTGGGCGGAGAACAAACGCCGCATCAATGCGGCTAAGAATTTTGTCAACGTTGAGATCACGAATCTATCGGTGTTTGAATATCCACTCGCGCCGGATGCTTTGCCGATGGCCATCGTTACGTTTGATCAGAATTACAAAAGCAGCAACAACAGCAGCAAGATGAAAAAACGCCAGTACTGGCAGCGCGACGGCGAGCAATGGAAAATCATCTATGAAGGTGCGGTTTTGTAATCTGGCTCAGCGTCAGGCGTTTTAATTTCAATTTTTAGAGTTTGTTTTTATTCAGGAGCTTTCATGTTTACCCAATCATCCATTTCCCGGTTTGCCGTATTGTGCGCGTCGCTGTTGGTGTCATTTGCGTTCGCCCAGAAGCCAGCCGAATCCGCCAAAGCCAAAGTTGCCCCGAAGGCGACCGAGGCAAAGTCTTCATCTTGCAAACTTGATAACAAAGGAACCCCCGTGAAAGTAAAACTCACCACCTCAATGGGCGCGATCACGCTCGAACTCGATAGCGAAAAAGCCCCGATCTCGACCGAAAATTTCGTGAAGTACGTTGAGAGCGGCCATTACAACGGCACCATTTTTCATCGCGTCATCGGCACCTTCATGATTCAGGGCGGCGGATTCACCAAAGACCTGGTGCAAAAGCCCACCAACGCAGCGATCAAAAACGAAGCCGCCAACGGCCTCAAGAATGACAACTACACCGTCGCCATGGCGCGTACTGGTGTGGTGGACAGCGCAACCACACAGTTCTTTATCAACGTCAGCAACAACGACTTTCTCAATCATGCAGGCCCGAACAACTTCGGATATGCAGTATTCGGCAAGGTCGTAGAGGGCAAGGATGTGATCGACAAGATCAAGGCGGTCAAAACCGGCGGCAAAGGCATGTTCCCCACCGACGTGCCGCAGGAAACGATTACGATTGAAAAGGCGGAATGCATTTAGCTTTTCATCACATCGCTGCGCGGTTGCGTAGCTTTGCGGCAGCAGTGTGGGCGCACTGAGTTATCTCGTGCGCCCGGTTTTTTTTATTTCCGACCTGCACCTCTGCGCTGAACGCCCGTGCATCACGCGAATTTTCGAGCACTTTATCGCTGACACCGCGCCCAACGCTTGCGCGCTGTACATCCTCGGTGACTTGTTTGAATACTGGATCGGTGACGATCAGTTGGACGTTGATCCGCTGGCCAAAGACGTAGCGCAGCGACTATCCGATCTCGCCGCGTCCGGCACAAAGATTTTTCTCATGCATGGCAATCGGGATTTTCTGATTGGCGAACGTTTCGCGCGCGAGGCCGGGCTCGAAATTCTTGCTGACCCTACGTTGATCAATATCGGCCAAGACGCAGTGTTGCTCATACATGGCGATACGCTGTGTACCGACGACGTGGCCTACCAATCGTTTCGGCAGCAAGTGCGCAATCCCGCGTGGCAGCGCGCGACGCTCGCGAAGTCAATTGCCGAGCGCCTCGCACTCGCACAATCGATTCGCTCGCAAAGTGATGTCGAAAAATCGATGAAGCCGGAGGCGATCATGGATGTGAATGCCGACGCCGTTGCAGAATCATTTCGCCGTTATCAGTATCCCGTGATGGTGCATGGTCATACCCACCGACCGGCACGGCACGAGCAGATGATTGATGGTCGCGCGTGCGTGCGCTGGGTGTTGCAGGACTGGCATGATGTCGGCGGCTACCTCGCGCACGATGGCGAGGTGTGGCGTAGCGAAATCATGACCGCCTAGTGTTGCATTCTGTTTGCGGCCTAATCGAGAAAGGCGCAACGTCGATTAGCTACACCTCCTTCCCCCGCTATGTAGGGGAAGGTCGGGATGGGGGTGTCGCTGCAAATGGCGCGTCAACCTTAGCATCGCCCCTATCCCTGCCTTCCCCCGTGGCCGGGGGAAGGAGCAAATCAGTGGTCATGAAAATAAGTCGCATCAATTGCGCAACACACCCTAGCATTAGCGCGCCTTTCGGCCATAAAATAGCTGGAAAGCCGCACCAGAGCTAGACTTTAGCGCTTAGTTATCAGCCAAAACCGCGCTGCAAATCCGCGCAAATATCTTCAATATTTTCCAGCCCCACCGCCACCCGCAGCAGTCCCGGCGAGATCCCCGATGCATCGCGCTCGGCCTGACTCACGCGCGCGTGCGTGGTCGTTGCGGGATGGGTGATGGTTGTTTTGGTGTCACCCAGATTGGCTGTGATTGAAATCATCTTCACCGCGTCAATAACGCGCCACGCGGCTTCGCGTCCGCCCGCCACCTCGAACGACACCACCGCCCCCTGCGCGGTGGCTTGGCGCTGCGCCAGCGCATGCTGTGGATGCGTAGGCAGACCCGCGTAATGCACCTGCGTCACCTCGGCGCGGCTCGACAGCCACTGCGCAAGCTTTAACGCCGATGCCGATTGCGCGTCCATGCGAATGCGCAAGGTCTCCAGACCCTTCAAACATATCCAGGCGTTAAAAGGCGATATCGCCGGACCGGCAGTACGCACAAAACCGTAAATTGGCTCGATCAGTTTTTTGGAGCCGCACACCGCGCCTGCGAGCACCCGGCCCTGACCATCGATGTACTTGGTGGCTGAATGGATCACCAAATCGGCACCCTGTTCAAGCGGGCGCTGCAACGCCGGCGTCAACAAACAATTATCGACCGCAAATACCGCGTTGGCCTTGCGGGCGATGTCGGCGATGGCTGCGATGTCGCAAATCTCTGCAAGCGGATTCGATGGCGTCTCGCAAAATAGCAGCCGCGTATTCGGGCGAACGGCAGCGCGCCATTCGTCAACATTGGAGGCCGAAACCCAGGTCGTGTCGACACCAAATTTCTTGCAGATTTGATCGAACAGTGGCACCACGGTACCAAACACGCTGCGCGACGAAATCATGTGGTCGCCACCCTTCAGCAGTCCCATCACGGTCGCGGTAATTGCCGCCATGCCGGTGGAGGTCGCCACACAAGCCTCAGCACCTTCGAGTGCTGCGAGGCGATCCTGAAACATCGTCACCGTCGGATTGGTGAAGCGTGAATAAATGTAGCCCGGCTCTTCATTGGCAAATTTGCGCGCCGCCTCGGCTGCACTTTTATAAACGAAGCTCGAGGTGAGAAAAAGCGTTTCGGAATTTTCCTGAAAATCGCTGCGCAGCTGGCCGGCGCGAACCGCGAGCGTATCGAAGCCTGGCGTTTTAATAATATCGGCCATCAATTGACCGTCGAAAAACCAAGGTCAAGCTGACTGGACTGCATGACGTGACCGTCCTGCTGGCTTGCTGTCTCGCCTTCGCTGCGCTCGTTGCGATTGGCCTCAATGTCGGCAAGATACTCGGCCGTTACGCCACCGGTGATGTAGTTGCCGTCAAAACAGGACGCATCGAACTGCTTAATCTGCGGATTACAGGCGCGCACGTCTTTGATCAAATCAGCCAAATCCTGATAAAAAACTTCATCGGCACCGATTGCCGCAGCGATTTCGCTGGCATCACGATTGGCTGCGATTAATTCGGTGCGCGAAGGCATGTCGATGCCGTAAACATTCGGGAATCGTACCGGCGGCGCAGCAGAGGCGAAATACACTTTTTTCGCGCCACAGTCGCGCGCCATCTGCACAATTTCTTTCGATGTGGTGCCGCGTACGATCGAATCATCAACCAGCAAAACGTTTTTGCCTTTGAACTCTATCGCCATCGCGTTCAATTTTTGCCGTACCGATTTTTTGCGCTCTTCCTGGCCCGGCATAATGAAGGTGCGGCCGATGTAGCGATTCTTGATAAAGCCTTCGCGGTATTTCACACCCAACACCTGCGCCACTTCCACGGCTGAAGGGCGGCTGGTATCGGGAATCGGAATCACCACATCAATCTCGATATTCGGACGCTCGCGTTTGATTTTTTCAGCGAGCGAGCGTCCCATCAAGGCGCGCGTTTCGTAGACGGAAATGCCGTCAATCACCGAATCGGGCCGCGCCAGATAAACGTATTCAAAAATGCAGGGATTGAGACTCGCATTCTGCGCACATTGGCGGCTGAAAAAATTGCCCGAGGTGTCGATCAGAATCGCCTCGCCCGGTGCCACATCGCGCATGATCTCGAATCCCAGCGTATCGAGCGCGACACTTTCGGACGCAACCATGAATTCGACGCCGTTTTCACTTTCGTGCTTGCCAATAATCAACGGACGAATACCGTGTGGATCGCGGAAAGCCAGCAAGCCGTAACCTGCAATCATGGCAACGATGGCATACGCTCCGCGCGCGCGTCGATGCACACCTGCGACGGCCGCGAAAATAGCATCGGGATCGAGCCGCTGCCCGCGCGCCGACTGGGTCAATTCATGCGCCAGCACATTGAGCAGCACTTCCGAGTCGGAATTGGTATTCACATGCCGCAGGTCATCCTGAAACAGCTCGCGCTGCAATTCGGCCGTATTCACCAGATTGCCGTTATGCCCAAGCACAATGCCGAACGGCGAATTCACATAGAAAGGCTGCGACTCGGCGGCACTCGCGGCTGAGCCTGCGGTGGGGTAGCGACAATGCGCGATCCCCATGTTGCCGGTGAGGCCACGCATGTCGCGGGTGCGGAAAACGTCACGCACCAAACCCTTGTCTTTGTGCATGTGAAACGTGCGTCCATCCGCCGTGACAATGCCCGCCGCGTCCTGACCACGATGTTGCAACACCGTCAGGCCGTCATATAACAGCTGATTCACCGGACTTTTCGAAACGATGCCAACGATGCCGCACATGTGAAACCCTTTATTGACTTAATCTTCTGCCGCCGGTACTTGCATCATGTTTCATGCCTTGCCACCATCATTGAAGCGGTACACAATTCTTGATGCCAAACTTTGCGGCAGCAGCGCTCGCGCGTACATTGCTGCCACTTCAACAGGTGGCGTCAACGCGGCGTTTTTCCAGAGGCCGGTTTGCGGAAATTTGGTCATTCCCGCCGCCAACGCCAAGACCACGATCACCAATACCCCGCGCAGCAAACCGACTATTGCCCCGAGCAGCCGATCCAATCCACTTAAGCCTAATTTTCGCACGAGTTCGGTGAGCAAGCTCGCCAGCAGCGAAGCAAATATCAGCACCGCAACGAAGATTGCCAGCCATGAAAGCGCCATGCGATAAACGGGCTCGGCGATCCAGTCGGAAAAATAAGCAGCCAAGTCCGCGCTGAAGGCGTGGGCAAGAATAAAGGCCACCACCCAGCCGCTGATGTTGATGATTTCACGAATCGCACCACGCCATGCGCCAATGGCTACTGACATCAGCGCGATTGCGATGATGGCGTAATCGAGCTCGTTCATCCGCGACCGCTATTGCAAGGGGACAATTTTGCCGTCACTGCCCGCGAGCTTGATTTGCGCTAGCGCGGAGTCAGCTTTCTCGCGGCTCGCGAACGGTCCAACCCGCACGCGCGTGGCGGTGCCGGCCTTGACGGCAATCGTTTCCGTATAAACCGGCAGCTTCGCGTCCTTCATCATTGCCACCGCCTGCCTGGTTTTTTCAGCGTCAACAAACGCGCCTAGCTGCACCACGAATCCGGTTTTTTCAGTGGTGGCCGGTTTTACGGACGATGCTGTTTTTTCCGCTTTGGCGGGCGGCGTGACGGATGGTGGCTTCGGCACGTTTGCCTCTGTCACCACTTTTGCCACTTCCGGTGGCGGCATTTTTACGGGCTCAACCACGATAGGCGCTGGAGTTGCTGGCATCGGCGTAGCGGACGGCGCGCGCAACGGCGTCAATCCATCCTTTGCCGGTACTTGAATCGAGATTTCCTGCTTTTTCAAATCTGCATCGGCCGCGTTACGTTTCGGCTCGCCATCGAAAATCATCGGCAGAAAAACAACGCCGAGCAAACCGATTGTCGCCGCACCAATCAGGCGACGCCGCCCGCGACGTTTCAATTCAATTTCGGTCGCGCTAAGTTCTGTGGATTTTGTCGATGCCATGTGGTTGCCGTGAAGTTACTGCGTTGTTGTTGGACGTTGGCGTATTCAGCTATTTCATATTTACAACGGCGAGGACATCCGCCACCGTGTAGAACGATCCAAACACCAAAATTCTATCATTCTGCCCCGCTCTCTCCCGCGCAGCAGCAAATGCGTGAGCGATATCGAGGTGCTGTGAAAATTTGCCTTGTCTGCCGTGCGCAACCAGTTTTTGCGCCAACGTTGCCGCTGAGGCACCACGCGCGCCAGCTGATTTTTCGAGACCCGCCACGCACCAGAAATCGATGCGGCTCTTGATGATCTCGATCACCTGATCGATGTCTTTATCATTGAGCATGCCGAAGACCGCGATGGTATTTTCAAAAAATCCCATCGTGCCGAGCGCGTCGGCAAGCGCGCGCGCGGCGTGCGGATTGTGTGCGACATCGAGCACCACGGTGGGACGACCCGCCAGCACTTGCATGCGGCCGGGCCATTCGACTTCAAGCAGGCCGCGCTTGATGTGGCCGAGCGAAACCGGCAGCTTGTTGCGCAATGTTTCCAATGCGGCAAGCGCGGCAGAAGCATTCTTCAATTGATAGCTGCCGCGCAATGCGGGAATGGGCAGCGAATGGCGCGCGGCATCGCGACCAAAAAATTGCCATTGCCCGTCCATTCTCGAAAAACGAAAATCGCGGTCCAGCAAGCGCAGATCGGCACCAATCTCGGCCGCATGCGCCAGCAGCGTGGCAGGTGGATTCACATCGGCAAAAATCGCCGGGCGAGCAGTGCGATAAATATGTGCTTTCTCCCAGCCGATTTTCTCGGTCGTGTCGCCGAGATATGCCTGATGATCGAGATCGATATTCATCACGATGCTCGCGTCGGCGTCAACCATATTAACTGCATCGAGCCTGCCGCCCATGCCCACTTCGAGGATCGCCACATCGAGATTCACGCGCGAGAAAATCACCAGCGCGGCCAGCGTCACATACTCAAAATAAGTCAGCGGCACAGCAGGCACCAGAGCGCGCCGCGCTTCCTCGACCGTCACAAAAGCTTTGACGAAATCATCGTCGCTGGCCGACTTTCCACCAAGCCGTATACGCTCGTTGAAGCGCACCAGATGGGGCGAGGAATAAAATCCAGTCTTGAAACCGGCGATGCCTAAAATCGATTCGAGCATCGCGCAAGTTGAGCCCTTGCCGTTGGTGCCGCCCACGGTGATGTTGATCGGTGCCTGCGGCTTACCCAACTTTTCCCACACAGCGCGCACACGTTCGAGCCCCATCACAATTTCAGCGGAATGCTGATG
>JANMPY010000008.1:0-8414 GCA_031370095.1 Betaproteobacteria bacterium | reverse complement strand
CTGATCGATGGCGTTAAGCGTGACGCGGCCTTTGATATCAGGATGAATGTCGATATTGACTTTGGTATCCCGACTGATGACGAACAATAACTCCTGAACCGGAACCTCGTTAACGGTCACAGAGTATTTCACCTCTTCAATGCGCGCTGTCGGTGGCGGCGGCAGAGGAACCTGCCGAACCGTTTGGGGTACGGCAGAAGTGCTGCTACCAGTGCTGTTTGCAGTCACAGCAGCCGGTGCGCTTTTCAGATGCCCATCGGTACGCGCAACCGGCAACGTTCCGCATCCAGCGATTGCCACAACGAAACTTGCGCACGCTGATACACGCAGCACGGAGCGAACCGCGTCAATCCTGGTGACCGCGGGGCGCAGGGTAGAAATTCTCGAACTCACGAAGCGATATTTTGTAATGGGCATTGTGGTGAGACGGGGAAGACAGGTCCAGCCGAGAGATAAATGCGCCGCAAGATAATGTTTTTAGCTTGCCAGTCTATAGTTATAAGGCGATTAGCTAACAAAAGCAATGGCTTGGCCTGTTTTTTTGTAAAATTACTTTAGGATGTCGCCATCCGGGTTAGCCATTAAGTTATATGCGTCTCGTCAACAAGTCTAAGGTGCTCCTACGCGAGCGCCCTCACGAATCGCGCCAAACGAGCGCGCGTATGGTCGAAACTTGCTAAGTCTTGCAGGCAGACTGCTGATTTCATTGCCAGCCTCAGCTGGACCGTCGAAATTTCCGTAGAGCACGCTTACGCGCGGATTCACCGCATTTCCGGTCGAAAAGACCATGATGAGATCCGGTTTCAGTTCTTGACTGGCAACGCGCAGGTAAGCTTCGATGGCCGACTGGGCGCGCTCATCGGCGCTCATTAACTGAATCGCATATCGATCTTTCGATAGCGTCGCAATGCGCGTCGCGTCTGTTGCAATGCGTTTGCTGAGCCAGTCACTACCTGACTCTTTGTTCAGATTTTCGGCGGCGGCGAGTGGCGCGTTAGGTGAAGCTGCAACCGTTGGCGCGGCAGCGCTGGGGGCAGGCATGCCTTTTGGCGTCGGCAATATAGGGGCTGCGACTGCGGGCGTTCCTGTCTTTGCGGGCACCGTCGAGTCGGCCACCACCACCGTTCCTGCGATGCCTGCCGTGGTGTTTGCCACTGCCGCTTCAGGTGGGACGACAGCGTTAGCGCTCTTGGTGATGCCGCCGTTTGCAATTTGCGCCGGTTGAAGTGGGGGCGCTAGGGCTGTGGCAGCGGCGGGCGCAATCGAGACCGACGAAGAGGATGAAGGTGCCGCTGACATCGAGTACCGACCAGCGACGAAGCCGACGGCGATGCCGATGAGAACTGCTGCAACCGTCGCGAGCCAGCGATTGCGGCGGCTGGACGCGGCACCGGGAAGAATGATCTGCGTATCGGTGATGGCGGCCCGTACGTGGTTGGCCGTGATGGTGTGCGTGCCACCAGCGTATGCCGCAAGTAGCGTCTTGTCCGCATAGATGTTAATGCGCCGGGTAAGCCCTTCGGATGCTTCCGTGATCAGCTTTAAGGCATCGGGATTAAACAAGTCCGGGCCGCGATAACCCGCAGCACGCAGGCGAAAATTCAGATAATCCTTAATGTCGCGTGCAGGCAGTGGCAGCAGATTAAAGCTGTGCGTAATGCGTTCTTTCAGCTGGCGGATATTGGGCATTGAAAGATGCTCATCCAATTCGGGCTGGCCGAACAGCACGATTTGGATCAGCTTTTCGTGGCTCGTTTCCAGATTGGACAACAAGCGAATCTGGTCCAGCGTCTCGACCGGCATCGCATGCGCTTCATCGATTAACGCCACCACACGTTTGCCGCTACCGTAAATCTCAATCAGGCGAACCTGCAACGCGCGGATCACTTTGGTGATGTTGATGCCATCGGTACTCACGCCAAGATCGTTGGCAATGGTGGCAAGCAGCTCATCTGGCGACAGCGATGGAACAGCAAAATAAATGGTTTCAACCGATTTTGGCAGACGCTCCATCAGCACACGGCACAGCATGGTCTTGCCCGAACCGACTTCACCGGTCACCTTGACGATACCTTCACCACTGGTAATGGCGTAAATCAGCGCCTCAAGCGTTTCCCCCCGATTGGCACCGGCAAAAAAGAATTCGGTGTGGGGTGTGATCTTGAATGGCGCTTCCCGCAGTCCGAAATGTTCCAGATACATCGTCATGAATGGTTGTTTCCGCTGAAAGTCATAAAGCACATAAAGTGTAGCACTACGCTAGACAACGGCTTTGCCTGCGCCGGGTCTGAGCGCGTCGAGCCTGCTATAAAGCGTTGATCGGGAGATACCCAGCACTCTCGCTGCTTGCGACATATTGCCGCGCGACAACTCGATTGCGGCATCGATATATTTTAATTCCACTGTCGCTAATGCCTGATCGAGGCTAAATGTGGCGTTGCTCTCAATTTCATGACGGGGATCGAAGCGGTCGTTCGATGCAGGTTCGAGCGGCGTTTGCACCTCGGGAAGCTCGAATTCAGTCGCCAACTCATCTTTTCCAACGGTATAACCGGCGTATTTCGCGGTTAGCCGGATGACGATATTTTTCAACTCGCGCACGTTGCCGGGAAATGCATAATGCTGCCAGGCATCGCGGGCAGTGTCGTCGAGGGTGAAGGGTTGTGTGTGGTGTTTGGTGGCGTATTGCAGGCGGAAGTGTTCCATCAGTTTTAATTTGTCCGCTCCCAAATCCCGCAAGGGTGGCACCAGCAAAGAAAAAACCGACAATCGATGATAGAGATCCGCGCGAAAGCGTCCGGCTTTCACCTCGGCACGCAAATCGCGATTGGTGGCGGCAATGATGCGTGCCTTTGAATGCCTCGATTGTGTTTCACCCACGCGCTGAAATTCGCCGTTTTCAAGTACCCGCAGCAATTTTGGTTGCAAGTCGAGTGGCAGTTCGCCGATTTCGTCGAGGAACAGGGTGCCGTCTCCCGCATCTTCAAAATAACCCGATTTATTCGTGGCAGCACCGGTGAATGCGCCTTTGACATAGCCAAATAATGTGGGCTCAACCAGATTAGCCGAAATGGCACCGCAATTTAGCGCGAGGAATGGCAACGCCGCGCGCGGACTTAAGTAGTGCAGCGCAGCAGCGACCCGTTCTTTGCCGCTGCCCGACTCGCCCTCGATGAGCGCTGGAAATGTGGACGACGCGTATAAATCAATCTGGCTTCGCAGGTTTCGCATCGGCTGGCTATCGCCAATCAGGCTGTGGGCAATTTCGTCGGGACTCGACAAAATCTCGTCGTCACCACTCTTGAGCGCGGCAAAGAGGAGTTTTCGCAAGTACGCCGGGTCGCAGGGCTTTGGCACCAGCTCGATCGCACCCAGTGCACGGGCGCGCCTTGCGTTTGGTTCTTCATTCTGTCCGGACAACACAAGAATGCGAATGTCCTGTGACCACGCGAGTAAATCGGCAAGCAGCCTGAATCCTTCGGTCGGTAAATGCGCCAGCGGCGGCAAGCCCAAATCGATCAGCGCCAGTTGCGGCAGAAATTCACCGCTTTTCAGCGTCATCATCGCGTCAGTGCGGGTTTCGCGCACGCGCACGTCAAAATCTTCGGATAGCATGAATGCCAAACTCTCCCCGATCAAAGGATCATCGTCGACGATAAGAAGTGCAGGTTTCAATGCCAGTGCCTCAAAGGATCCAACGTGGAGATGACCGGATGCGCTGAATGTTCTGCCGAGATTATAGGGACGCCGGGACAGCTGGGGCAACAAAGTTTAGCGGACGCACCGGCGTGAAGCCGGTTGCTTCGTATGGCTAAAGGGTGTATCGCGTTTACATGCGCTATATCGCACATCGTCGCCGACGTAATCAGCGTAGCGGATGATAAAATAAGTTTGTTCGCAAGTTCTTTGCGTGTACTCCACCCAACAATAATCAATCAAAACAACCTTGTCCTCTTCCCCATCACAATCATTCGTTGAAATCGACAATGTCGATTTCTCCTATGGCAAGCGGGCAATACTGAAAGGCATCAGCCTGAACGTGCCCAAAGGCAAAGTGGTTGCCATCATGGGCGGATCTGGCTGTGGCAAGACAACGTTACTGCGCTTGATTGGGGGCCAATTGGCACCTTCCAAGGGCATGGTGCGCGTTGACGGACAAAATATTGCCTCGCTGGATCGTGACGGCATGTACGCGATGCGCCGCAAGATGGGCATGCTGTTTCAGTTCGGCGCGCTTTTTACCGACATGACGGTGTTCGATAACATCGCGTTCCAGTTGCGTGAACATACGATCTTGCCCGAAGACATGATCCGTGACCTCGTATTGATGAAACTCAACGCGGTGGGTCTGCGAGGGACGGCTAAATTGTTCCCAGCTGAGCTTTCCGGCGGCATGGCGCGGCGCGTGGCGCTTGCACGTGCAGTGGCGCTCGACCCGATGCTGATCATGTACGACGAGCCATTCGCGGGCCTTGATCCAATATCGCTGTCGGTGGTTGGTCAGACGATTCGTAAGCTCAATAACGCGCTGGGCGCGACCTCAATTGTGGTTACGCACGATATCGTGGAGTCGATGCAAATCGTCGACTACCTGTATTTTGTCTCCGATGGCGTGATCGTCGGCCACGGCACGCCCGATGAAATTAAAAATTCGGAAGAGCCGTTCGTAAAGCAGTTCGTGCATGCAGAACTCGATGGGCCGGTGCCGTTTCACTATCCAGCAGGTGATTATGGCGAGCAGCTTGGCCTCACTCCAATGTCGTTCTCCCAGGCTCGGCCATGATTAGTGCAATCCAGAATTTGGGCAAGCGCGGAATCAACTCGTTTTGGCGCGGCGGTGCCTTGGCGCGTTTCTTTTTGCAGATATTGACCCACTCTGGCACGAGTTTCCGGCGCTTTCAACTAACCATCCGCGAAATTTATTTCGCCGGTGTAATGTCGCTGGTCATCATTATGGTGTCAGGCTTATTCATTGGTATGGTGCTGGGATTGCAAGGGTTTGAGACGCTACAGAAATACGGCGCGGAGGAAACCATGGGTGTGGTCGTTGCACTCCTGCTGGTGCGGGAACTTGGGCCGGTGGTGACTGCCCTGTTGTTTGCGAGCCGCGCCGGGTCCGCCATCACGGCAGAGATTGGCTTGATGAAGGCCACCGAGCAGCTCAAGGCCATGGATATGATGGCGGTTGACCCCATGTCGAGAGTGGTGGCACCAAGATTCTGGGCCGGCGTTATATCGATGCCATTGCTTGCTGCACTATTTTGCGCCACAGGGATTTTTGGTGGTTATCTGGTTGCAGTTTTGCTGGTTGGGGTAGACGCCGGTGTTTTCTGGAGCAATATGCACGCCGCCGTGGACTTTCGCTACGATGTGCTGAACGGCTTCGTGAAATCAGTCGTATTCGGTGTGGCGATCTCCATCATTGCCACCTTTGAGGGCTTTGATGCGGATCCGACTGCTGAGGGCGTCGCCCGCGCCACGACACGCACCGTTGTTACGTCGGCATTGACGGTGCTGCTGCTGGATTTGATTTTGACGGGCTTTATGTTGAGAGGTGATTGACCATGGATCGCAAAACCATCGACCTTTGGGTTGGAATTTTTATGCTGATGGGTATCGCCGCGCTGCTCTGGCTGTCCCTGCGCGTCGGCAATCTGGGCGAGGACAGGCCATCCAACACCTACACGGTAGAATCAAAATTCACCAATATCGGTGGCCTTAAGGCGAAGGCACCGGTCAAAAGCGCGGGAGTGCTGGTCGGACGCGTGTCGGATATCAAATTCGACAACGACAAATTCCAGGCGGTGGTGATCCTGACCATGGACGGCCGCTATTCTTTTCCCAAAGACACCAGCGCCTCTATCCTCACTTCGGGTCTGCTCGGTGAGGTGTATATCGGTCTTGAGCCTGGCGGGGATGACAAGAAACTCAACGGCGGCGATAAAGTCACGCTAACCCAGTCCGCCGTCGTGCTGGAGCGCCTGATCGGCCAATTTTTATTCGGAAAAGCCGCTGAAGGCGATGCCAACGGCGCGAAAAAGTAGTCATATGGGATGTCTGATCGGGTAAACGAGAAAACCGTCAGCGCGTTACTGGCCTGCATTCCCCTTAATAACCTTTGATTGAAACCAACATGTTGAAAAAATTATTCGTACGCGCAACGCTTGCTGTCACGTTGGCCGCTGCTGCAGCCATTGTTGTCGTTCCGCAGATCGTTTTCGCGCAGGAAGCGCCGGACGCGATTGTTCGCAAAAACACCAATGAGATTCTGGCCGCGATCAAGGCGGACAAAGATCTCGCAGCGGGAAACCAGAAAAAAATAGAAAAGCTCGCCGACGAAAAGGTGCTGCCTTATTTCAATTTCGTGCGGATGACGCAACTCGCCGTCGGCAGAAACTGGCGTGACGCGAATGACGCGCAAAAGAAATCATTGATCGACGAATTTCGCACCTTGCTGGTGCGCACCTATTCGACTTCGCTGACCCAGTTTCGCAATCAAACCATCGATGTGAAACCGTTGAAAGTCGCCGCAGCCGAAACCGAAGTCGTGGTGAAAACACAGGTCAATCAACCTGGTGGCCAGCCGATCCCCATCGACTACAGCATGGAAAAATCCGGTGACACCTGGAAAGTGTATGACGTGCTGATTGATGGCGTTTCGCTGGTGACCAATTATCGCAGCTCGTTCAATACCGAGATCCAGAAAAGCGGTATCGACGGCTTGATCAAATCGCTCACTGAGCGCAACGCAAAAAACGCGGCGCAAAAATAACCGGTCGCAAATGAACACGACGCACGCAAGCACGGTGGTGGGAGAAGTCCTCCAGATCGAGGGCGCGCTGAATTTCGTTAGCATGCCGCGCATTCTGGAGGAGACCGCGCTGTACGCGGCGCAGGCAGACTTGCCGAGCTGCCTGGCAATTGATTTTGCCAACGTGACCGACATTGATTCCTCGGCTGTCGCTTTGTTGTTGCACTGGCGGCGCGAAGCCGCGCGGCTGGGAAAGCAATTGCGCTATGTTCACTTGCCGCAAAATCTGGCCACACTCGCCACGTTGTACGGCGTAGACGAAATGATTCACTGTCCGTTGTCGAAGGCCGCATCCCCACAGTAACCTGCGGCAAACGTGAGGCGCACGTTGCCGCCCATTGAAATCCTATGATCGCTGCGATTGATGTCCAAGGCGTCGAGAAACGCTTCGGCAGTTTTGTCGCATTGGCTGGCGTTTCGTTGACGATTGCCCAAGGCGAATTTTTTGCGTTGTTGGGTCCCAACGGCGCGGGCAAAACCACGTTGATTTCTGCGCTGGCGGGATTGACACGCGCCTCGGCGGGAACGTTAAACGTCATGGGGCACGATGTCGTGTCGGACTATCGGGCGGCGCGGCGTGCGCTGGGAATCGTTCCGCAGGAAATCGTTTTCGATCCGTTTTTTTCGGTGCGTGAGACACTGCGATTTCAGGCGGGATATTTCGGTATCGCACGTGGGCAAGCGCTGGACGCGTGGATCGATGAGTTGCTCGCCAAACTGTCGCTCACCGACAAAGCCGACCAAAACATGCGCCAGTTATCCGGCGGCATGAAGCGGCGCGTGTTGGTCGCACAGGCGCTGGTGCATCGGCCACCGGTGATTGTGCTCGACGAGCCAACCGCTGGCGTCGATGTGGAGCTGCGGCAGACCTTGTGGGCGTTCATTCGCGAATTGAATGCAGAGGGGCACACGATTTTGTTGACCACACATTATCTGGAAGAAGCGCAGCAACTCTGTTCGCGTATCGCCATGATGAAACTGGGCAGGATCGTGGCGCTGGATACGACCGAACATTTGCTTAACGCGTTTTCGGAGCGCGTGCTGCGGGTGAAAATCGACGGTGCGCTGCCGCCATCACAAATCGCGGCCCGCACCGGCCGGCAAGGCGCGTGGCATCACTTTGCGATTCACGATTTGGCCGAGGTCGAAATGAGACTCGCGGACTTGCGCCTGGCGGGTGCGCACATCACCAACATGGAAGTGGCCGAGCCGGATCTGGAAGAAGTATTCGTCAACGTCATGAACAGATAGCGCGAATGATCGGCTTTCAAACACTGCTCTTAAAAGAAATTCTGCGCTTCTGGAAGGTTGGCTTTCAGACCGTTGCGGCACCGGTATTGACTGCGCTGCTGTATCTGTTTATTTTTTCGCACGTGATGTCGAACAGCAATGCCGCGTTCGCAGGTGTGTCGTACGATCAATTTTTGATCCCGGGTCTGGCGATGATGTCGATGCTGCAAAACGCCTTCGCCAACACCTCGTCGTCGCTGATTCAATCAAAAATTACCGGCAACATCCTGTTCATTTTGCTGCCGCCGTTGTCGCACTGGAATTTCTACTTCGCCTATTTGATCGCCGCCATGATTCGTGCATTGGCCGTCGG
>JANMPY010000643.1:0-2646 GCA_031370095.1 Betaproteobacteria bacterium | reverse complement strand
GGGCTGCAATCCGAACGTTGCTGCCGTGGTCGTCATCGGTATCGAAGACGGCTGGACGAAGAAGGTGGTTGATGGCATTGCCAAATCGGGCAAACCCGTGGTGGGCTTTGGCATCGAGCAGCACGGTGACCACGACACGATCTTGCGCGCATCAAAGGCGGCGCGCGAGCTGCTGCAAAATGCTTCGGAAAAACATCGCGAGCTTTGTCCAATTCACGAACTGTGGGTGTCCACCAAGTGTGGTGAATCCGATACCACGTCCGGCTGCGGTGCCAATCCTACGGTGGGCAATGCGTTCGACAAACTCTATGATGTTGGTAGCACGCTGGTGTTCGGCGAGACGACTGAAATCACCGGCGGCGAACAGGTCGTCGTCAAGCGTTGCCGCACGCCAAAGGTCGCGGAAGATTTCATGGCGATGTTTAATCGCTATCAGGATGTCGTCAATCGCCACAAGACGAGTGACCTCTCCGATTCGCAGCCGACCAAGGGCAACATCCTCGGCGGGCTCACCACCATCGAGGAAAAAGCGATGGGCAATATCCAGAAGATCGGCAAGAAATGTCTGGTCGATGGCGTGCTCGACAAGGCGGAAATCCCTACCGGGCCGGGTCTGTGGTTTATGGATTCCTCCTCTGCTGCCGCCGAGATGGTGACGCTGTGTGCGGCCTCCGGATTCGCGGTGCATCTTTTTCCGACAGGTCAGGGCAACGTCATCGGCAATGCTATCTTGCCGGTCATCAAAATCTGCGCGAATCCGCGCACCGTGCGTACCATGAGCGAGCACATCGACGTTGATTCGTGCGCGCTGCTACAGCGGGAAATGGTGCTCGATCAGGCAGGCGACAAATTGCTCGACATGATGCTGCGTACCGCCAATGGGCGGCTTACGGCTGCCGAGGCGCTGGGGCATCGGGAGTTTGTGTTGACGCGGCTTTATGAGAGCGCATAACGGCGCATTGCTGCGGCGTTGATCGTTTTGGGAACTTCTAAAAACCTCAAAATTGTCTCCCCGGCGTACAACCACAAGGGTTGCGCCGGGCCGACGCCCAAGTTTGCGAGCAGTATCCGTTATTTATAAAACTTGGAGTCAAGGCGTGCCTTGACGCCTTCGCCGGTACGACAGGGTTTTTAGAAGATCTCTTTTATGTAGACCGCTATTTGGCGCGGTTTCCAGGGCAAAAGTGCCTGTAAACCCGCGCCAAATGGCGATGTAGCCGAATTTCCTCAATCCTGCTTTCACTTGTGCGATCCGTCATCGCCACCTCTGACCACAGACACAACAATGAAAATACTCATTACCGAATTCATGGACGAAGCCGCCGTCGCTTCGTTAGCGAAAAATTTTGAAACGCACCACGACGCCACGCTAGTTGATCGTCGCGCGGAGCTGCTCGCCAAACTAAAGGATGTCAATGCCTTGATCGTGCGAAACCGCACGCAAGTGAATGCTGAGATCCTTGCCGCAGCGCCGAATCTAAAAGTCGTCGGCCGCCTCGGTGTCGGACTCGACAACATCGATATGCCGGCATGCAAGGCGCGCAATGTGGAGGTGATACCCGCCACTGGTGCGAATGCCTTGGCGGTCGCCGAATATGTGATCGCCACCGCAATGGTGCTCCTTCGCGGCGCTTATTTTTCAACTGCTGCCGTTAGCGCCGGGCAGTGGCCGCGCGCCGCGCTTTCCAACGGGCGCGAAATTGGCGGCAAGGTGCTGGGCATCGTCGGCTTCGGTGATATTGGCCGCCTCGTCGCACGGCTCGCGCAGGGGCTCGGCATGCGCGTTGTGGCCAGCGACCCGATGATCGATGCGACCGCACCGGTGTGGAAAGAAACCAGCGTGGGCTGCCGCACATTGGAAGCGTTACTTGCTGAGAGCGACGTGATTTCATTGCACGTTCCATTGGTTGCCGGGACGCGCAACCTGATCAATGCGGCACGCCTCGCGATGATGAAAACGGACGCAGTGCTGATCAATTCCGCGCGCGGCGGCATCGTCGATGAGGCTGCGCTGGCCGCAGCGCTGCGTGCGAAGAAACTGGGTGGTGCGGCGCTCGATGTATTTGACGACGAGCCTTTGAAGGCGGGATCGGTGCTTACTGATTGCCCCAATCTGTTGCTCACGCCGCATATCGCGGGGGTGACGGCCGAGGCCAATATCCGTGTGAGCAGCATGATTGCCGAGCGCGTTGCCGTGTTTCTTTCTTCAGTACGTTGACTATTTTTTGCAAATTTTCCACCAACAGATTTTGATATGCCAAAACACGATCTTGAAACGCTCGCCACAGTAGCGACCCGCGCTCTAACCCAGGCGGGTGCGTCGCGTCCGATGGCCGACGCCACGGTGCGTGCATTGCTATACGCCGAAGCGCGCGGGTTGCCATCACACGGCCTGTCGCGGGTATTGCAGTACACCACGCATCTTCGCAATGGTCGCGCCAATGGTGCAGCAGTGGCGAAAGTGAGCAAGGGCAAAGCGGCGGCTTGTCTGGTTGATGCGGGTGAGGGGCTCGCTTTTCCGGCGTGTGAACTGGCGATAACTGAAGCGATTAAGCGCGCGAAATCGGCCGGCGCATGTTTTGTCGGCGTGACCAACAGCCATCACTTTGGTGCTGCTGCATATCATGTCGAGGCCGTGGCAGCAGC
>JANMPY010000618.1:0-3066 GCA_031370095.1 Betaproteobacteria bacterium | reverse complement strand
TGCGGCATATTCTGCACGACCTCAATCCGCGCGAGCACGCCTCGGCGGTGCTGAAACTGGTCAGGCAGATTCACGGACACTAGTGTCCCGACATACAAATATCGATACATAAAACGGCGTCTTTTTCCGCATGGCAGCGTTGCTCGTCGTTGCCATAGGCTGGGCTATGTCGCCTCCTCGCGCCTTGCCATGCGAAAAAATCCATCCGTTTTATTTGTATCGCTATTTCTGTGTCGAGACACTAACGACTCATCCAACCCAAGCTGCCATTTTGCGACGCGCTGGCGACGAGCATCGCTGGGCGCTGGAATTCGGCTGCCGTATAGTTTGCGGCCAGATCGCCCAAGCCGCTATCGAGCGATTCGCCAACGACGACGATCTTGGAGCGCTGGAATTCCGCTGCGGTGTAGGAGGAAGGCAGATCACCGAGACCGCTATCCAGTGATTCGCCGGCGACGACGATCTTGGCGCGCTGGTATTCGGCCGCCGTGTAGGTCGAGGGAAGATCACCCAAGCCGCTGTCCAGCGATTCGCCCGCAACACGATAAGCAATCTGGGAGACAGCGGTTGCGTACGACGAGTGCAGGACGGAAGCATTATTCGGTTTGGGCGTGTCCGCACCGGCGTTGCTAAAAACAATTGCGCTTAGGACGGTGACGGCGACGAGGCTAACTGCAGATTTCACGTTGGTTTTCATGATGGATCTCCTGAGTTTGTTTTTTGCGTTTGAGCCCGGTCAAATCGGCCCGCTCACTAACCACACCGCCACGATGCGCTTTTATCCGCGTGGCGTCTGTGCGCAAAATCACAAAATTCGCTGTTGTGACAATAGTTGACAATGGCGTCCAACGACATTTACCCCTGTCGATAAAACGCCTCAACGGTGCCCTTTAACTTGATCAACAGTGCATGACCTTTACGATCCACTTTCTTGCCCACCGGCACCCGCACCCAGCCCTCACTGATGCAATATTCCTCGACATCCACACGCTCTTTGCCATTGAAGCGAATGCCAACGTCGCGCTCGAAAAATGCGGCGACATGGTAGGGGCTGCGCGGGTCGGCGGAGAGGCGGTCGGGTAGCGGGGGAGTTTGGGTTGCGTCGTTCATAGCAGTATTTTTTAGAGGTTTAAGAGTTGTGGCGCAGGTTGAGTTGACCCGTTGGATCAGCAATGAGCCGTGATTTACATTCCAGGTGCGCCGAAGGTATTTTGAACCCAGTGTCACGACCCAGAAATATCGAAACACGGAACCGTGTCTTTAATTCATGCGCTCCCGAAACCGTTCGAGCGCCTTGGCACTTTTGTGGATCTGGCACCCCAGAATTATCCCATTTCACGCTGGCGGCGGATCGCGAGGATGGTTTTGCGTTAGCCCGCGCCTTTCTTTCCGGCGTCTGCTTTCGCCCGCTTCGCATCCTGCTTGCCGAGCTCTTCCCTGGTCAGCTTGACCTTCTTGACCTTCGTTTCCGTCCCGGCCTTGATTTTTTCCTTCACCACTTTTTCCTTTTTCACCTTTTCTTTTTTTACGACCGGCCCCGCCAAAGCCTGCTTTGCCAGCCGCTTCTCCCGCTTGACCGCTCCGTCCAGCAGCTTCTTGTTCTTTTGATTCTGCCTTCTCGATTTCAACATTGATGCGTGACTCAATTGAACCTCCTGTGATGAAACATTAAATGTCACTCTAGTTTGATCCGATTTTGCGATCCGCGCTGATCCATCATCGGCAGAGTCTTGAATTACCCATTGCCATATTGCAAGACATGACCCAATACTGTTCGCTTAGTCGCCGTTCAACGTCTTGCAGCAATGAATTGCTATATTGTTTGCGAACAGTGCAGTCCGGAATCAATGCGAGCCCGACCGATTTAATTTTTACAAATGAAATACATCTGAACCTTCCAGAATGAAAACATGAAAAAATCGGATGCGAGTCAAAGCCAGTCGGCATCGGAACTCATCACGAAAAGAATCGCCGATCTCGGCGACTGGCGCGGTGAAACGCTCAGCCGAATGAGGAAGCTCATCCAGCAAGCAGACCCGGACGTGGTAGAAACCTGGAAGTGGATGGGCACGCCGGTGTGGGAGCACGACGGCATCATCTGCACGGGCGAATCCTACAAAGACAAAGTGAAGCTAACCTTCGCCAAGGGCGCTTCGCTGAAGGATCCGGCACGACTTTTTAATTCGAGCCTCGACGGAAACACGCGCCGCGCGATCGACATCCACGAAGGAGGAGAAGTTAAAGAGTCCGCCTTCAAGACGCTCATTCGCGAAGCGGTCGCGCTCAATAGTTCTGGCAAGGCGAAACCTGCGAAAAAGGCGAAGTCTTAAAAGATTCCCGCCCTGAACTGGTCCAACATCGAAACCAACAGGAGCCGCGCCATTTGTTTTGAAAACAATTTGCGCTGTCCCTTTGATCGGGATGAGTCACACCACATCACGCCTATGGCCGCACCAGTCGCTTCATCAGTAAGCCAGGCATGTCGCGTCGGCCATCGGCGATCAGCATGATGTTGACCACTCTATCGGAGACAAAATAAACAATTCGATAGGGCTTCCAGTGCAATTGCCGATAGTCCATGGTGCTGCCCGCGCCCAGATCGACCAGCTCTGGTAGATGGACGCCTCGATCAGGAAAGACTTTGAGTGTTTCGACGCGCTTACGAATTTCGCGGGCGACAGTCAGCGCCTGCCGCACGCTTTGAAAATTTGAGATGGTGTCCGCAATCTCGTCCAGGTCTTGCAGCGCTGCGTCGGTGAAGACAACGCGGTAAGTCATTTCTTGCGGCGCACCTTACCCGTGTGGAGCGCTGCCGCCTGTGCTTCTGCGTCAGCGCGCTGCTGCAGACGTCCTTCCAGCCTGGCAAACACCTTGTCCGCTGGCGTTACCTTGCCCTCCGCAATTTGCTGCTGCCCAAGCGCCAGGATCTTCAGCAGCGCCAATGTCTCTTGCGTATTTTCGTAGGTCGCGAGATCCTGCATCACGGCTTTGGCTTCGCCATTCTGCGTGATGATGAGTGGCTGGCGATTCTCAGCGAGCTTATCGAGCACCTCGGCTGCGTTGGCT
>JANMPY010000579.1:0-9080 GCA_031370095.1 Betaproteobacteria bacterium | reverse complement strand
ACGCAGGCGTCGGCGAATGCGTTGATGGTGCTGGCACGGCAGCGCAAGGATAGTGCGCGGGTGCGCATCGAATTTGTGCTGTCGGTCGATGAGCCGCCGCAACTGGCCACGTTTGCAGCTCGCCTGGCACCCGAGCACACTACGCCGCCGCAGTCCGGCTGGCAAATGCTGGCAGGCGGCGAGGGCACTGGTTGCGCCGATGGCACGCCGTATGCGTTTTACTATCGCGCGGCGAACCCGAAAAAATTATTGGTTCATTTCCAGGGCGGTGGTGCGTGCTGGAACGATTCGACCTGCGTACTGCATCCGCGCGCGATCTACGACCGCAACGTCGATGACCGCGACCATCCTGGCGCGCAGGGTGGCATCTTTGATTTTTCGCGTGACGACAATCCGCTGAAGGATTACTCGGTGCTGTATATGCCGTATTGCACGGCCGATGTGTTCATCGGTGACAGCACGGTGCGCTACAGGGTGAATGGATTTCTGGGCAAGCCGGTGACGCTGGAACTGTCGCATCGCGGCGCGGCGAACCTGCGTCGCGGGCTGGCGTATCTCGCAGAGCAGAAGTTGTCGCCTGAACATGTCGCGGTGTTTGGCGAGAGTGCGGGCGCGATTTCGTCGGCGATTTACGTTGCCGATCTTGCTGACCGCTTTCCGCAAGCACGTATCAGCCAGATTGGCGATGCGGCTGGTTCGTACCGCAGTCCGTCCATTCCCGCGATTGTCGCCAACTGGAACGGCGCGCCTGCATTGAGGCAATTGCCTGCCTATCGCAATTTCGAACCCGCCAGCATCACCCACGAGCATTACTACGCGATGGGCTCGAAACATGCGCCGCGCGTACGCTATTCGCAGATCAATATGATCGACGACGCATGGCAGCAGACGTTTCTCAATGCCCTACAGGTGAAGGGAACAATTCCCTCACTGCTCGCGGCATCGTTTGCCGATATCCGGGCAGAGTCCCCCGCTTTTCGCGCTTACACCGGCTCGGCAAAGATGCATATTGTCCTGTCACGTCCTGAGTTCTACACGATGACTGTAGATGGTGTGCGCCTGCGCGATTGGGTTGCTGGTCTCGTCGGCATAAGCGAGGTCGTGAATGTCGGAGACGGACTGTTGAAAGCGGCGTCGCAGAAGGCAGTAGGGTCGGACTAAATCATTCAGGCCTCGCCTCGTGTTTTACTTGCGGCGAAAACTAAAGCGGGCAGCGTTATTTTTTTGACAAGACACTTCATGCAGACCCGCCTGATTCCGCTTTGATTTCGGAAGCGATTAAAAAAGGGCAGTACTTAATTCATGAACGCAATGCACTTCCCGTACCGAATCGACAAGCGATGGAATGCGCTGTTCTTCGCGCTTGGCGTGGACGATAAAGACGGCGTGACCATCACCGGCAGGGGAGAACTCATCGCAACCTTTGGGCGGTTCAAGGTGAAGACTACGCTCGACAACATCGACCACACGCTCGTCACCGGCGCGCACCGCTGGTACACCGCAGTTGGATTGCGGCTCAGCTTAGCCGACGATGGACTCACCTTCGGCACGAACCATCGTAAGGGGTTGAGTATTGCGTTCGTGGAAAAAATCCCCAAGGTCATCGGTTTCAGGAAGCACTCCACGCTTTGGGTCAGTGTTGCCGACCCCGAAGGCCTCGCTGCGGCCATCGGGAAGTAACTGGAGCACTGAAACTAACATCCGCACGCTGGGTGGGCTGGATTTACCAGCCCAATATCAAATTGCGGATCCATTTGAATGCATTGACATGGAAATAGGGGCCATGGTGGATTAGTTTTGCAGCAGGCTAGCCATGATCATGCGCATGCAAGCCCGCATTCAATAAAGTCCTCGCCTCAAAAATCACTTCCGACGCGGTCAGCCCATGCGGTGCCATGCCGTGTGCGAGACATTCATCGGCCGCGGCACCGTGCAAATAAACGCCAAGCTTCGCCGCATCCAGCGCGATCATCCCCTGCGCAAGAAATGAGGCGATCATGCCGGACAGTGCGTCGCCCATGCCGCCGGAGGCCATGCCGGGATTGCCCGAGGTGTTGATCCAGTAGCGCCCATCGGCGGTGGCGATGATGGTGCCGGCGCCTTTGAGTATGGTCACTGCGTTGAATTTCGCGGCAATGGATTTTGCGGCGTGGACGCGATCAGATTGAATTTCGCTGACGGATATGTCGAGTAAGCGCGCCGCTTCGCCGGGGTGCGGTGTGAAGATAAAATTCAAGCACTGGTGCGGCGTTTCAGCCATTTGTGCCTGAAGATCCGCGTAAATGCTGGGGTTTGCCGCAATTATGGTTAGCGCATCGGCATCGATCAATGTGGGTAGCGCGCGTGCGAGTGCCGCTTTCAAAAGTCGTCGCGCAGATTTATCGACACCGAGACCCATGCCGATTGCCAATGCGGTGAGCGTCGTATCTGTGACGAGTTTATCGGCAGGCCGCACCATGATCTCGGGGTTGATCGTATCGAATCCCGGCGCGTCCTTGGCATGGAATCCTGCGAAAACTTTGCCCGGCCCCATGTGCAGCGCCGCGCGCGCCGCGAGTACGGCGGCACCAATCATGCCGCTCGCGCCGCCGATGATACCGACATTGCCAAAGCTTCCCTTGTGTGAACTGTTGCGCCGCTTCGGAATTAGCGGCGCGGCGTTGGTGCGGTTGAGGATCTCACCTTGTGTCGCGGTGGCAGTGATACCCAAGGTGTCGATGCGAATTTCACCGACGACATCCACACCATCGGCCGTGTAGAGCCCCGGCTTCGCGCCGAGGAAAGTGAGGGTGTAGTCGGCATGGATCGTGGCACCCAGCGCGGCGCCCGAGTCCGAGGCAAGTCCACTGGGAACGTCGATGGCTAAGATCGGTGTGTGGTTAGCGTCGGCATTCGCATTGGCGTGCGTGATGGCATCGGCGAAAACGCCTTCCGGCGCGCGCTTCAAACCGATGCCGAACAGGCCGTCGATGATGAGATCAAATTTCGCGTCGATGGGAAATTTTGTGACCACCACGCCTTTCGCTTTGCGGAAAGCGGCGACGGCATTTTTTGCGGCAGAGTCTGTCTGCTGGTGCTTACCAAGCTCAAAAACCGTCACGCGATGTCCGGCTTTGCGCAATGCAGCCGCCGCAACCCACGCGTCGCCCCCGTTGTTGCCGGGGCCTGCGAGGACGAGAATGTTTGCATTGCGTTTTTTCTTTACCAGCTTGGCAGCGTACGCGGCGACCGCCGCACCCGCGCGCAGCATCAAAGAATCCTGCGAATTTTTCTTGGCATGCGCGGTTTCAATCGCGCGAATTTCGGCGGAAGAATATAAAAAATCGCTCATGTTTTTTTGGTTCTTGGCGGCACCATCACCGTATCTTTGGCGACGCTTAAGAGATCGGGATAATCGAGGCTGTAATGCAGCCCACGGCTTTCCTTCCGCGCCAGCGCGCAGCGTACAATCAGCTCGGCCGTCTGCACGAGATTGCGCAATTCGATCAGATCATTTGAGATGCGAAAGTTGGCGTAGTAATCGTGAATTTCTGATTGCAGCAAGTCAATGCGGTGCAGCGCGCGCTCGAGCCGTTTGTCGGTGCGCACGATGCCGACGTAGTTCCACATGAAGCGGCGCAGCTCGTCCCAGTTGTGCGAAATGATGACTTCTTCGTCCGCGTTGGTCACGCGGCTTTCGTCCCATGCGGGGAGGGTGATGGATGCGCGCGGCGGTTGCGTCAACATATCTTTGTCCACGGCTTCAGAAAACACCAGACACTCAAGCAGCGAATTACTGGCGAGTCGATTCGCACCGTGCAATCCCGTGCAGGAAACTTCACCAATCGCGTAAAGATCATCGACATCGGTGCGCCCGGCGAGATCCGTGACAACACCGCCGCAGGTGTAGTGAGCGGCGGGCACGACCGGGATCGGATCCTTGGTGATGTCGATGCCGAGTGACAAACACTTCTCGATAATATTCGGAAAATGCGTTTTCAAAAAATCGGCTGGTTTGTGCGAAATATCGAGGTAGACAAAATCAAGTCCGCGTTTTTTCATCTCGAAATCGATGGCGCGGGCAACTACATCGCGCGGTGCCAGCTCGGCGCGCTCGTCATGCTGCGGCATGAAGCGTTCACCCGCCTTGCCGGTGGTTTTATCGGGTAGGCGCAGGTAGCCGCCTTCGCCGCGAACCGCCTCGGTAATCAAATACGATTTGGCCTCGGGGTGATAGAGGCAGGTCGGATGGAACTGGATAAATTCCATATTGGCCACGCGGCAGCCCGCCCGCCAGCCCATGGCCACGCCGTCTCCGGTGGCAACATCAGGGTTGGTGGTGTAGAGATAAACCTTGCCGGCACCGCCCGTGGCCAATACCGTGTACCGCGCCCCGATCGTGCGCACCGCACCGGTGAGTTTGTTCAGTGCGTACGCGCCGTAGCAGCGATTTTCATCGCGTCGGCCAAGCTTGGCAGAAGTGATCAAATCGATCGCAAGATGATGCTCCAGTATCTCCACGTTCGGATGCGACTTGAGCTGCTGCACGAGTGTTTTTTGCACGGCGCGACCGGTCGCGTCGGCCGCATGTACGATGCGGCGATGCGAATGCCCGCCTTCACGGGTGAGATGCAGCTCGGCAGCATTGTCATCTTCCCGGGTGAACGGCACGCCTTGGGCAAGCAGCCACTCGATGGCGCTGCGACCGTGCTCAACCACGAACCGCACGGCATCATCGTTGCACAGACCGACGCCAGCAACGTGGGTATCGGCAATGTGGTTGGCAGGTGAATCTTCGTCGCTTAGCACCGCAGCGATTCCGCCTTGCGCCCACGCACTGGCGGCGTCCAGCAGCTCCTGCTTGGTCAGCAACGCAACCTTTTGCGTCGCGGCGAGTCTCAACGCGAGTGACATGCCGGCCAGGCCACTGCCGATAATCAGAACGTCGTAGTGTTTCATTGTAGGTTGCTTTCAACGGCTAGTAATCGCATGCGGATGGACTTTGGAAGTGAACTTTTGCTGCACAAAGGGGTCTTTATTACTGGTTTTACACAAGTTTGAATGTGTTTTTGCAGTTTCCGATGATGCAACCTGAGTAGGGAGTACAAAGATGGCAGAGTTGACGTTTATAATACCTGACGTGGTCGGGCTCAACAGCAGGGCGCGTAGCAGCAAGCCTGCTGCCGTGGCAAAACGCGGGGCGGCGTCCAACGTTCGCGCGCAAAGTCAAACGACAACAGCGACAGAAACGCGAGCGGTGAATCAAGGGAAGGTTTTGATGAGCGATCGCGAAGTCGATCAACAATTGGTGGTGCGCGCGCAGGCGGGTGATAAACGTGCATTCGAATTGCTCGTCATCAAGTACCAGCGCAAGGTAGAACGTTTACTATCACGGATAATTCGCAATCAGGATGAAATTCAGGATGTGGCGCAGGAATCGTTCATCAAAGCCTATCGTGCGCTGGCCAATTTCCGCGGCGATAGCGCGTTCTACACTTGGCTATATCGTATCTCGGTGAATACGGCGAAAAATTATCTTGTGAGCCAGGGACGTCGTGCGCCAACGAGTACCGGCTACGACGCTGAGGAGGCAGAGGGATTTGAAGATGCGGTTGGCCTGCGCGACAACGCCACACCAGACGCGCAACTAATGTCGAAACAGATTGCCCAAATCGTCAATACGACGATTGACAAATTGCCTGAAGAGTTAAGAACCGCGATTACGCTGCGCGAAATCGATGGTTTGAGTTACGAAGAAATCGCGCAAATCATGGATTGTCCGATTGGGACAGTCCGGTCGCGGATCTTCCGGGCGCGTGAAGCGGTGGCAGAGCAATTGCGTCCGCAACTTGGCACGTCGAAAGACAGGAGATGGTGAAATGAACGAAAAATTATCTGCCTTGATGGACGGAGAACTCGATCAAGGAGAAGCGCGGACAGTGATCAAATCGCTTGGTAGCGATGACGCGTCGCGTGAACATTGGGATTTGTATCACGTCATCGGTGAGACGCTGCGTGGTGACGAATTGGGACACGCGCAGTCACATAAAGATAATACGGGCGCGATTTTTGCAGCGTTGGCAGCGGAGCCTACTGTGCTGGCACCACTGATGATCAAGCACCCGGTGGAAAACCGCACACGCATCGCGTTGGCAATGGCAGCGTCTGTGATCACAATTTCGGCCGTCGGCGTAGTCGCCTTCAAGCAGCAGAGCGGACAAGTCACTCCGGTGCAATTGGTGCAACAAGTCGCGCCGCAGCCGGTGGCTACCAAAGCGGCGCCAAACGGGTCCGAGGTGCGCGTCAACGATTATCTGGTGGTTCACCGGCAGTTTTCAAATCCGGGAGCGTTTCAGCCGGCAACCTTGAGCCGTGAGGGTCGTAGCGAGCCGGTGCCGCAGGCGACTGGCAGGTAAGGCAAGGTTTCAGAGCCGAGCATGGCGATAGGATAAAAAGCCACGACGTGGTCAAAGCACGGGGAGTATGGATTTTGGCGTATGGATTGAAATGAAAAGTTGGTTTAAGTTACCGTCAGCATTTGCTGCAGTTATCGCAGGGTCATCACTGCTCGTCGCCAACGCAGGCGCTCAAACGTCGGCACCGCCGCAGCTCAATGGCGGCGAATGGCTTGATCGCATCGCCAAATCGGCGCGGGAATTACCGTATACCGGTGTATTCATCCAGCAAACAGCAGACGGCGTAAGCACGTCGCGCATTACGCACTTGGTGGATCGTCAAGGTGTCGAGCTGGAAAAACTCGAGATGCTCGACGGACCGCGAACCGAAATCGTGCGTCGCAACGAAGAAATGTATTGCTATCATCCCGATGCAAAAACGTTGCGCGTTGACAAGCGTGCCAGTGGCCGCTTTTTTCCTTCGCTGATCTCGGGTAATTCGAAGGGAATTGCGGAAAACTATAACGTAAAGCTCGGTACCGTCGAGCGGGTCGCTGGCTTCGACTGTCAGTGGGTAATACTCGAACCGAAAGATGCGATGCGTTATATGCAGAGACTTTGCGCTGAGTTGACGACCGGGCTATTGGTCAGGGCGCGAACATATAATGAGCGAAATCAAATGCTGGAACAATTCATGTTCACGCAGCTCGATTTGAGTCGTAGCGTGGCCAAGCAGTCGCTTAAATCACGTTTTGAGCAGTTGCCCGGCTGGCAAACAACGGAACCGGCGAAAGTGGCGAAAACCACAGACACCGGCTGGAAAGTTGCACAGCTCCCAGCAGGTTTCAAGAAAGTCGCCGAGATGATTCGCAACCTCGCCGGTCGGCCTGCACCCGTGTCGCAATTGGTGTTTTCCGATGGCCTCTCGAACGTCTCGGTATTTGTAGAGCAGATTCAAGGTGCTGCGCAGACCATGGGCGCGCGGATGACAGACGATAGCCCGATCGCATTTGCGATGCGTCCAGTTTCAGATCATCAAATTATTGTAATGGGTGAAGTACCGGTGGCGGCGGTACAAGCGATCGCTGACAGCGTCATGCTGAAGGGACGCTAGGCTGGCGTTGATCGATTCTGATGCTGCGCAAGCCAGTTTGATGCCGGGCAACGCCCGGCTAATTTTTAGTTTCGCCGGGTCACGCCCGCCGAGTGGTTTCAATTGGAGAAAACATGACGATACGTAACATTCAGAGCCGCAACGTGTGGCTAACTTCACTACTTGTATTTGTGACGATGGTATTTTTTGTGAATACCGATTCGATGGCGAAAGACTTGCCGGATTTTACGGAAATGGTGGAAAAAAACGGCCCAGCCGTGGTTAACGTGAGTACCAAAGCACGCGGCAAGCAACGTGGACAACAACAACCGGACGAAAACGATCTCTACGAATTTTTCCGCCGATTTATGCCGCCGGACGCGGTGCCTAATCCCCGTGGAAGCCCGAATGCACCAAATTCACCCAATACGCCGCGCCGCAGCCCTCGCCCGCCCAATCCGAATCAGGAACAACCGCTTCGCGATTTGGGTCTGGGATCCGGCTTCATCATTTCGGCTGATGGTTACGTCATTACTAACGCCCACGTCGTTCAAGACGCCGATGAAGTCAATGTGACGTTGACCGATAAACGCGAATTCAAGGCGAAAGTTATTGGCACCGATGAACGCACCGATGTTGCGGTTTTAAAAATTGACGCTACCGGCTTACCAAAAGTAAACGTCGGCGATTCCGACAAAGTACGTGTCGGTGAATGGGTGCTGGCGATTGGCTCACCATTCGGGTTCGAGAATACTGTGACAGCGGGCATTGTCAGCGCCAAGAGCCGTGAAGCAGGTAATTTTGTACCCCTCATCCAGACCGACGCTGCAGTTAACCCGGGTAATTCCGGCGGGCCGCTGTTCAATACCAATGGTGAAGTGATCGGCATCAATTCGCAGATATTCAGCGGCAATGGCGGCTATCTTGGCATTTCATTTGCCATACCTGCCAATACCGCGATGTCGGTCGCAAACCAGCTAATCAAGACCGGCAAACTCAATCGGGGACGCATCGGTGTGCTCATGAATTCGAGCCCAATTACCAAGGATTTGGCTGAATCGCTGGGGCTCGCCAATACGAAGGGCGCGCTGATCGACGCCGTCGAAAAAGATAGTCCCGCCGAAAAAGCCGGCCTGCTTGCGCAAGATATTATCCAGAAGGTGAATGGTAAGCAGGTTGATACCTACATCGATGTGACGCGTGCGATCAGCAACACCGCGCCAGGCACCAAGGTGGTCGTATCAGTGTGGCGAAAAGGTGGCCAGAAGGAAATTGCCGTGACCGTCGGCGAAACACCAGGCGACACGCGAGTTGCGAAAGCTGCGGACAAGAAGGACGAGAAAAAAGCTGCAGCGCCGGATCGGCTCGGACTTGTCGTCGGCGAAGTCGGCGCAGATGTTCGCAAAGCCATGAAGCTCGACAATGGTGTGCTGGTCAACGACGTCGATGGCCCGGCTGAACGCGCTGGCATTCGCCAGGGCGATGTGATTCTCGCGGTGAACAACACTGATGTGAAATCGGTCAGCCAATTCACTGAAATCGTTGCCAAACTTGATGTGAAGAAGGCGGTCGCACTGTTGATTAAACGGGAGAATCAGACGCGTTATGTGACA
>JANMPY010000571.1:0-3610 GCA_031370095.1 Betaproteobacteria bacterium | reverse complement strand
TTGATGAAGACGCCTTCGGCCTAAGCGATGAAGACGCCTTCGCTTGAATTCGCTTTTACGCCTGTTGATAACCACCGATTGGCTTCGCTGTGCGGCTCGATGGACGCCAATATTCGCCAAATTGAGACGGCACTTGACGTCGCCATCGCGCGTCGCGGTGAGAAATTTTCCGTGACCGGCGAGCGCGCCAGGATTGAGCTCGCGGCGAAAATTCTGAATCGCTTTTACGCGCGTGCGCACAACGATTTTTCGGTGGAAGAAATTCAACTGGGCATCGTCGAAATGCGCCATGCGCGCGAATCCAAAACGGCCAAGCCTGTCGAGCCGCTGCCAACCGAGGAAATCGCGCTACAAACCCGCCGCGCCGATCTGCGTGCGCGCACGGATCATCAATCGCAATACATCCGGCAGATGCAGAGCCACGATATTACGTTTGGCGTCGGGCCTGCCGGCACCGGCAAAACCTATCTCGCTGTCGCCTGTGCGGTCGACGCGTTTGAAAGGGATCTCGTCAAACGCATCGTATTGACGCGACCTGCGGTCGAGGCCGGTGAGCGTCTGGGTTTTCTGCCGGGCGATTTGTCGCAAAAGGTGGATCCGTATTTGCGCCCCCTGTACGACGCGCTGTATGAGCTGCTCGGATTCGATAAAGTCAGCCGCATGTTCGAGCGCCAGCAAATTGAAGTGGCTCCATTGGCGTTCATGCGCGGTCGCACGTTGAATCATGCGTTCATCATTCTCGATGAAGCGCAAAACACCACGCCCGAACAAATGAAAATGTTTTTAACCCGCATCGGCTTTGGCAGCAAAGCCGTGATTACTGGTGACGTGACGCAGGTCGATTTGAAGCACGGCACCACCAGCGGACTGATCGACGCGCGCAATGTGCTGCATGGCATACGCGGCATTGCGTTTACGATTTTTCAGGCCAATGATGTAGTGCGGCATCCGCTGGTGCAGTCGATCGTGACTGCCTATGAAGCGAACCGTAAAATCCGCTGATTGCCGCGGCTGCTGTGGCTACCATTACGCACAAGATTGACGCGCAGATTGTCAGCAGGCTCAAAGGCATTCCGAGCGAGCGCACGTTCAAAAAGTGGCTGCTTGCCGCGTTGCCGAAGTCGGCCACACTCACGCTGCGTGTGGTGAACGCGGCCGAGGGCCGCAATCTCAATAGCGCGTTTCGCGGCAAGGATTACGCGACCAATGTACTGACCTTTGTGTATCACGAAAAAAAATCGGCTTGCCTCGCGGGCGACATCGTTTTGTGCGCGCCCATTGTGGCGATTGAGGCGCGCGCACAGGGCAAGACCCTGGCAGCGCACTATGCCCACCTCACGGTGCATGGCGCGCTGCATCTGGCGGGCATGGATCACGAAAAATCACGCGCAGCGCTGGCTATGGAAAAAAAGGAAATCGCAATCCTTGCAGCGCTGGGCTATCAAAATCCGTACCTGAATGATGAGCCTTAATACGCGCTTTGATACGCGCTTTGATACGCGCTTCGGGGCGCGCATTGAGGTTCAAGCCTCATCGGCGTTTTGCCGCCTTGTGTTAAAGTGATTTGATCGCAACAACAGAAATAATCAATGGACGAATCCCCCAAGCGCTCGTTACTTGAGCGCCTTTCTTCCATGCTCCTGCGGGAGCCGGAAGACCGTGGTCAGCTGGTCGAATTACTGCACGGTGCGTTCGAAAAAAATCTGCTGGATGCCGACGCGCTGTCGATGATCGAAGGCGTGATGCAGGTCTCGGAAATGCAGACCCGCGACGTGATGATTCCGCGCTCGCAAATGGACATGATTGATGTCGAGGACAGTCCCGATACGTTCATTCCCTTCGTGATTGAGACCGCGCACTCGCGCTTTCCGGTGTATGAAAACGGCAAGGATAATGTCATCGGCATTCTGCTTGCGAAGGATTTACTGCGCTACTACGCCAACGCTGCCGAGTTTGATGTCCGCGATATGTTGCGCCCGGCAGTGTTTGCGCCGGAGTCGAAACGCCTCAATGTTTTGTTGCGCGATTTCAAAGCCAATCGCAATCACATCGCCATCATTGTCGATGAATACGGCGGTGTCGCAGGTCTGGTGACGATTGAGGATGTGCTGGAGCAAATCGTTGGCGACATCGAGGATGAATTTGATTTCGACGAGACGGAGGACAACATCCTGCCCGATAAATCGGGGCGCTTTCGCGTCAAGGCGATCACCGAGATTGAAGATTTCAACGAGGCGTTTCAGACGCATTTTTCCGATGAAGATTTTGATACGGTGGGCGGTCTGGTGGTGAATCGTTTCGGTCGCGTGCCCAAGCGCAGTGAATCGGTGACGTTTGATGGATTCAAGTTTTCCGTGCTGCGCGCGGACAGCCGTAAGGTGCATTCCTTGCTGGTTGAGCGGCTGGTTCCGGTTGAGCCGGTGTTGATCGTGGATGAGCGCAGCAAGAAAGTGGCGTCGTAAGAACAAGCGGAAATGCATCGCCACGCTTTCGTGACGCCGTTGAGGGCTGGCGACTGCATTTATTCACGCCGTCGTTCTCGCGCAGGCGGGAATCCAGCGGCTTTCGACTGAAGTCACTGGGTTCCCGCCTGCGCGGGAACGACGGTCTGAGATATTTTGTTTTCGTCATTACTGCCAAAACATGAATAAGTGAAATGACACGCTACATTTTCCCACCCGCAAAATTTGCTGTCCAACTTACACTCGCGTTTGCCGCCGGTGGCGTCGGCGTGCTTGCGTTCGCACCGTTTTATCTGTGGCCGTTCGCGTTACTTTCGATGTATTTCCTGTTCGCCCTGTGGCATCGCGCCGCGACCACTTGGCGCGCGTTTGTGATCGGATTCGTCTGGGGGTTGGGGCTGTTCATTTTCGGCGTGCCCTGGATTTATGTGAGCCTTCACGACTTCGGCAGCATGCCCGCCGTGCTCGCGGCGTTGTTCACGTTTTTATTTTGCTGCTACCTGTCCATTTTTCCGGCGTTAGCCGGTGCCATGCATCGCCAACTTGTTTTACGATGCTGCATCTCTTCGGTGGCCTCGTTACTGCTCGTCATGCCGGCTTGTTTTGTCATTTGGGAATACGTGCGCGGCTGGTTTTTTTCCGGTTTTCCGTGGCTGGTTTTTGGCTACTCGCAAACACCGGGCGGATTGGCATTCGCGCCGCTGATGGGATACGCGCCGGTACTCGGCGTGTTCGGCATTTCACTGCTGCTTGCGATGACGGCAGGCCTGTGTGTGCTGTTCACGCGTGGCGCAACCGGCGTGGTCTGGTCGCGACGCGGTCGCCTCGCCGCTGCTTCCGTGATTCTTGTCGTCTGGGCAATTGGCGGCGTGCTGCATCGCTACGTATGGACTGCGCCCAGCGGCGCGCCGCTATCGGTTGCATTGCTGCAAGGAAACGTGGCGCAGAACATGAAGTGGCGTGAGGACCAGCGTGATGCCGCGCTTGAAAATTATCGCGAGCTGGCTGAGAAATCCACCGCGCGTCTCATCGTCTTGCCGGAGACCGCCTTACCGATGGCGCTGCACGAGGTACCGGTTGAATATCTGGCCGCACTCAAACGTCGCGCTGATGAGAACAGCGGTGATGCGATCATCGGCGTCTCCGTC
>JANMPY010000566.1:0-2730 GCA_031370095.1 Betaproteobacteria bacterium | reverse complement strand
CGGATGCTGGGCATTTGCCCATTTGATTTTTCGATTACGCTGCTCTTGTTGGCTGGCATTGCGCCGCCTTGGGACCAGTGGTGTAAGGCATTTTCTCCGTCGCCGTCTAAGTACAAGTAGTATTGTGATCAACGGGTTGTGAACGTGCCTGCTCGCTCAATACTGCCGAGTCCACCGGAGATCAAAATGCCCGAGTCAAATATTCCAGCGACCGACGTAGCCAAAGTATCGGCAGCGGCACAAAGCTATCTCTATAAACGCCACTCGCTTGTCTTGCGGTTAATGCATTGGATCAATGTGATCGCATTCATCGTGCTGCTCATGAGCGGGCTGATGATTTTCAACGCACATCCGTCGCTCGATTGGGGGAAATCTTCGTACACGGGCAAGCCATCGGTGTTGAGCATCGGCGCGCGTGAGTTTGGTAACGGGAAAATGAAGGGGGTTACCACGGTGCTGGGGCATGAATTCGATACTACCGGACTGCTCGGCGTATCAAAAGCTTCGAATGGCGGTCAAGTCGATGTGGCATTCCCTTCGTGGATGACGATACCAGGCAGCTACTCGCTCGCCGAGGGGCGGCAGTGGCATTTCTTTTTTGCATGGCTATTGGTCATCAACGGCGTGCTGTACGTCTCCCACGCGCTGCTGAGCCGTCATTTGCAGCGCGATCTTTGGCCGACGGCCAGGGATTGGCGCGGCATTGGCCGCTCGATCATCGACCATATGAAATTCAAGCACCCGCAAGGCGATGACGCGAAGCGCTATAACATTCTGCAAAAGCTCGCCTACCTCGCGGTCATTTTTGGGCTGCTGCCGCTCATCGTCCTCGGCGGATGGGCAATGTCACCCTGGCTTAACTCGTTCTGGCCGGGCTGGGTTGATCTACTCGGCGGGCGACAAGCGGCGCGCACGATTCACTTTATCGTCGCCTGGTTGTTGGTTGGGTTTGTGGTGATTCACGTTTTTGAAGTCATCATCAGCGGCCTGTGGAATCACCTGCGCTCGATGATCACCGGCAATTACCGCATCACCATTGCGGCGACGAATGAGGAGAAAAATCATGCGTGACGCCAACAATCCCGCCAAACCGGACAATTCAAAACGCCACTTCATGCTCAGCGTATTTGCGGGCGCGGGGGCATCAATTCTTGCGGGCTGCGATAAGCTCAACGAAACCACATGGTTCCCGAAAGTCTTGAGCGTCGGCGAATCCATCAACAAAGGCGTGCATCAATTCATCGGCGGGCGACGCTCAATGGCACAGGAATTCACCGAGGCCGATCTCTCGCCCAGCTTTCGCGGAAACGGCAATACCGATCCTGACAGCGCCGCCTATCAGGCGCACGCCAAAGCGGGCTTCGCGGAGTGGACACTCGACATCGACGGCCTGGTCGAGCAGCCAACAAAATTCAGCCTCGCCCAACTCAGGGCAATGCCCGCGCGCACCCAAATCACACGGCACGATTGTGTCGAAGGCTGGAGTGCCATCGGCAAATGGACAGGTGTGCCGCTAGCCACACTGCTCGACAGCGTCAAGCCCAAAGCGAATGCGCGCTATGCGGTATTCCATTGCGCAGACGCTTTCAATGGCGCAGACGGGAAAGTCAATCCGTACTACGAAAGTATCGATATGGACGATGCCTACCACGCACAAACCATTCTGGCTTACGGACTCAACGGCAAAACACTTCCCGTCACCAACGGCGCGCCCTTGCGGTTACGCGTCGAACGGCAATTGGGCTACAAACACGCAAAGTACATCACGCGCATCGAATTCGTTGAAGACTTCAAAGCCTTTGGCGGCGGCAATGGCGGCTATTGGGAAGATCGCGGGTATCAGTGGTATGCCGGGATTTGAGCATGCAAGTAATTTAAGACGAATTTAAGGGTTCAGGAAGAAAGTCGGGAGTCTCGCTGGAGAGCGGCATCGTTTGTCCCCCGGCGGGTACTGCATGATAAAATTGCTCAGATTTCAATCATCTGGCGCGTTTTCGGATTTGTGTTCGCGCCAATTTAACGAGCCGCCAGCGATCCCATGCCCGATACCTTCCACCGCTCCAATAATCTTGCCTCAGTCGACGCTGAAATTTTCGCCGTTGTCCAAAAAGAAAACCAGCGGCAGGAAGACCATATCGAGCTGATTGCTTCCGAGAATTACACCAGCCCCGCGGTGATGGAAGCGCAAGGCTCCCAGCTCACCAACAAATATGCCGAGGGCTATCCGGGCAAACGCTACTACGGCGGTTGCGAATTTGTCGACATCGCCGAAACGCTGGCGATTGATCGCGTGCGGAAATTGTTCGGCGCCGACACCCACAATTACGCGGCGAATGTGCAGCCGAATTCCGGCTCGCAGGCCAACCAAGCGGTGTATTTTGCGCTGCTGAAACCGGGCGACACGATTCTGGGCATGAGCCTCGCGATGGGCGGGCATCTCACCCACGGCTCGCCCGTAAACATGAGCGGCAAATGGTTCAATATTGTCAGCTACGGTTTAACCCCGGCCGAGGAGATTGACTACGATCAGGTCGAAGCGCTGGCGCGCGAACACAAACCAAAATTGATTCTCGCGGGTGCGTCGGCGTACTCCTTGCGGATTGATTTCGAACGATTCGCGAAAATCGCCAAAGAAGTCGGCGCGTATTTTATGGTCGATATGGCGCATTACGCAGGGCTGATCGCAGCAGGCGTTTATCCGAACCCGATCCCTTTCGCCGACGTGGTGAC
>JANMPY010000556.1:0-8427 GCA_031370095.1 Betaproteobacteria bacterium | reverse complement strand
TCATGTGTTCTTAAATTTCAGCGTTAATGTTGCCTCTATAATACTGGCAACGCAATCCAAAACCAGCCGCCCCATGAGTACACGCGAATCCATGCAATACGACGTCGTCATCGTCGGGGCCGGCCCGGCCGGGCTGGCGGCGGCAATTCGGTTGAAGCAGCAGAATGCTGACGTGACGGTCTGCATCGTCGAGAAAGGCTCCGAAGTCGGCGCGCACATTCTCTCCGGTGCGGTGATGGATTCGATCGCGATCAGTGAATTATTTCCCGACTGGAAAACGCTCGGTGCGCCGCTCAACCAGCCGGTGACCGAAGATCGTTTTTTATTTCTCGGCGCATCGTCCGCACGGCAAGTGCCGAACTGGATGCTGCCGACCTGCTTCAAAAATCACGGCAATTACGTCATCAGCCTCGCCAATGTTTGTCGCTGGCTTGGCACAAAAGCTGAAGAGCTCGGCGTGGAAATATATCCCGGGTTTGCCGCGGTCGAAGTATTGTTCAACGATGACAGCTCGGTTAAAGGTATTGCCACCGGCGACATGGGCATCGGAAAGAATGGCGAGCACACCGACCGTTATGCGCGTGGCATGGAGCTGCATGCGAAATACACTTTTTTTGCCGAAGGCTGCCGTGGCAATCTGGGTAAGCAACTGGAAGCAAAATTCAAACTGCGCGAAGGCCGCGACCCCCAGGTATATGGGCTCGGCTTGAAGGAGCTTTGGGAAGTAAAACCGGAAAAACATATCCCAGGGTTGGTGGTTCACACGGCCGGCTGGCCGCTCGACACCGAGACGTACGGCGGATCATATTTGTATCACCTTGAAAATAATCTGGTCGCGGTCGGTTTTGTGGTCGGTCTCGGTTACAGCAATCCATATCTGTCGCCGTTCGAAGAATTCCAGCGCTACAAAACGCACCCAGCCATTCGCGGCTTTTTCGACGGCGGCAAACGCATTGCCTATGGCGCACGCGCGATCAACGCAGGTGGCCTGCAATCGCTGCCCAAGCTCGCCTTCCCCGGCGGCGCGCTGATTGGTGACGACGCCGGATTTCTCAATGCCTCGCGCATCAAGGGCAGTCACGCAGCCATCAAGAGTGGCATGCTGGCGGCGGATGCGGCAGTGGTAGCCTTGAAGGCGGGGCGCACCAGCGACGCGCTCACCGATTATCCGACTACGTTCGAGGCGAGCTGGCTGCACGAAGAATTGCATAAAGCACGCAACTTCAAACCGTGGATGAGCAAGGGGCTCTATACCGGCACGCTGATGGTGGGCGTCGACCAAATCGTGTTCGGCGGCATGGCACCGTGGACGCTGCATCATCAGCACGCTGATCATGAAACGCTGAAAAATAAATCCGACGTCACGCCGATCATTTATCCGAAGCCCGATGGCGTGCTTACGTTTGATCGTTTGTCCTCCGTGTTTATTTCCAACACCAATCACGAAGAAGACCAGCCCGCGCATCTCACGCTGCGGAACGCCGCCACGCCGGTAAACATAAACCTGGCGCTTTACGACGGCCCGGAATCGCGCTACTGCCCGGCGGGCGTTTACGAATATATCGACGCACCTGGCGGCACCAAAAAACTCCAGATCAACGCGCAGAATTGCGTACACTGTAAAACATGCGATATCAAAGACCCGACCCAGAATATCAACTGGGTGGTGCCCGAAGGTGGCGGCGGTCCCAACTACCCGAACATGTAACCTTCAACAGCAGCGAGGTGCGACATGAAACCCGTCTCGGAATTATTCAACAATCGTAGCGGCAACAGCAATACGCTGTGGAGCGTGAAGCCGGACGACACCGTGTTTGACGCGATCAAAGTGCTTGCCGAAAAAGGTGTCGGCGCGTTGATCGTCATGGAAAAAGGCAAGCTGGTCGGCATCGTCTCAGAGCGCGATTACACCCGCAAAATCGCCTTGCAAGGCAAGAATTCCAAGGAGGCCCTGGTGCGTGACATCATGACCGCGAACGTCCTCGTCGTCAGCCCGAAAACCCGCACACGCGAATGCATGGCCATCATGTCTGAAAAAAATATCCGCCACTTGCCGGTCGTCGATGGCGACACCGTCGTCGGCATGTTGTCGATTCGCGATCTGATGAACGACATCATTCAGGATCATGAATATACGATCTCGCAGCTTGAAAGTTACATCAAAGGCTAGTGAGCATTGCCCGCGCCCGTCATCCGCTGCCCGTGGTGCGAAAACACTTCGCTAGGTGCGCTCTACACCGATTACCACGATCACGAATGGGGCGTGCCGGTTCACGATGATCGGGTATTTTTTGAATTTCTGATTCTCGAAGGCGCGCAGGCCGGGCTTTCCTGGTCGACCATTTTGGCCAAGCGCGAAAATTATCGCGCAGCGTTTGCGCAATTTGATTCGCTGAAAGTCGCTAAATTTTCTGCACAAAAACTTGCCGCGCTTTTGCTTGATCCGGGCATCGTGCGCAACCGTTTGAAAATTCAAAGTGCGGTCACCAACGCCAACGCCTTTCTTGCCGTGCAAAAAGAGTTTGGCAGTTTTGATGCTTACATCTGGACATTCGTTGACGGTAGGCCAGTCGTCAATCGTTGGGCACGCATGAGTGAGGTACCCGCAAAAACAGTTGCGTCGGATGCCATGAGTGCTGATCTCAAAAAACGCGGCTTCAAGTTTGTCGGTTCGACCATTTGTTACGCCCTCATGCAGGCGACCGGCATGGTGAACGATCATCTCACCACGTGCTTTCGCTACAAAGACGCGCGCCGTTGAAAACCGTTTTTGATGTCGTCGTCATCGGCGCGGGTGCGGCCGGCATGATGTGCGCGGCAGAGGCGGGCAAGCGCGGCAAATCGGTGTTGCTGCTCGACCATTATCACAAGCTCGGTGAAAAAATCCGCATCTCCGGTGGTGGCCGTTGCAACTTCACCAACATCCACACGACGCCTGCAAATTTCATTTCGCAAAATCCGCATTTTTGCCGCTCGGCATTGGCTCGCTATACGCCGCATGATTTTGTGAAGCTGGTCGAAAAGCACAACATCAAACACCACGAGAAAACGCTCGGACAATTGTTCTGCGACGATAGCGCCACGCAGATCATCAACATGCTTAAAACCGAGTGCGATCAGGCGCAGGTTCAATTGCGGATGAACTGTGCCGTGAATGCGGTGACACGAGTGAATGATCGCTATCTCATTGCAACGGGCCACGGCGATTTCACGTCGACCGCAATCGTGATCGCCACCGGTGGCTTGTCGGTACCCAAGATCGGCGCAACGCCATTCGGTTACAAAATCGCCGAGCAGTTCGGCCTCAAAATCGTGCCGCCCCGCCCTGCCCTCGTGCCACTAAGTTTTGATCCGCAAACGCTCGCGCAATACGGCGATCTTTCCGGCCTCTCACTGGATGCCGAGGTGTCTTGCCACGATGGGATTTTCCGCGAAGCATTACTGCTCACGCATCGCGGCCTCTCGGGCCCTGCTATCCTGCAAGTGTCGTCGTACTGGCAAAACGGCTCGCCGAAAGACCCGATTCACATCAATCTGCTTGCCGATCCTGTGGCGCTGCAATGGCTAATTGAGCAGCGTCACGGAAAAACGCAATTCAATAATCTGCTCGCCGAAAAACTCCCAAAACGTTTCGCGCAGCAATGGTGCGAAGCGCATCAACTCACCAAACCGGCGAATCAATTCGCCGACGCCGCCTTTGCAGACGCGCTGCAACGCCTGCAAGACTGGCAGGTAAAACCCTCCGGCACGCTGGGCTACAACAAGGCGGAAGTCACACTCGGCGGCGTCGACACCCACGACCTTTCATCGAAGACGATGGCGGCCAACGACGTACCCGGATTATTTTTCATCGGCGAAGTGGTCGATGTCACGGGACACCTTGGCGGCTTTAATTTCCAATGGGCATGGGCGTCCGGCGTGGCTGCCGGTCAGGCAGTATGAGCGGCGACGATAAAAAACCGATCACGCTGGCACTCGACACCAACGTCGTTATCGACTGGCTGGTGTTCGATGATCCGTTCATGAATCCGCTACGCCACGGCGTGCGCGACGCGCGTGTCAGGCTGCTTACGCATGCCTACGCGATTGACGAGCTGAAACGCGTGCTCGCCTATCCGCAGTTGAAACTATCCATTACGCGGCAGGGGGAAATATTCTCCCGCTACCAGGCCGAGACCACCATCGCGCAAATGCCAGCTGATTATTCGCCGAAGCACCTCATGCTGCCCGGTGGATTTCCGCGCTGTCGTGATCGCGACGATGAGCCTTTTCTGGCGTTGGCCTTCCACGCAAAAGTCGATGCACTTGTGTCGCGCGATAACGCCGTGTTTGGACTTGCGACTCGCGCCGCGAAGTTTGGGATGACGATACTGAACGTGCCCCAGTTGATTGCAATGCTTACCGAAAAATTGGATGTGCCATCGCATTTTGATATGCAGATCAAGCACTGACGATGCTTTCCAGCACAAAATGGTCGCCCAGCCGCGCCTGGTCTAGCGTTTACTAGTCCCCAAAGCATCAACAGTTGCGAACGCCAACACCACTCTCCCTAGCGCTGCCGCCGCAAAAATCGCCAACACCAGCGAGATCGCAAACCCGACAAACACCATCTTCGGCAAATGATTGTCGAGTAGCAAGCCGAAGGCAATCGGCGACAACGCCAGTCCCACATCGAGCCCCGAATAGACCATGCCGTAGACTCGCCCGAACGCGCCTTCACCGAGCCGCGCTTTGGTGGCGGTGCGCACCAGCAAGTCGCGCGAAGGCCCGGCGATGCCGATGCCGAAACCCATCAATGCCATGATCGGCAGCACCAGCCAGCCGGACAACGATCCGAACGACAATAACAACGCGAGCGCAGCGCCACTCGCCAGCGCGGCTGCAACGGTGCGTTCGTGCTGGTTGCCGGGCTTGGCGAGGAAGCCGCCCCACACCAGACCCATCGAGCTACCGATGAGATAAATCGTTAGCGCCGATGTTGCCGCCGTGATCGAAAGACCGTAAAGATCGCGCAGCAACGATGGCGCAAAATTTTGCAACGCGCCGAAACCGAAGGTGGAAAAGAAAAAGAACGCGAACGCGTACCACACCAGTGAGGTGCGCAAAAAATCCCAGGTGTCTTGGCGGGGCCGTCTGGAATCCACGCTGGCTATTTTCGCGGCTGACTGCAATTCGTAATGCAACAAATCGCGTTTCCAGACCAGCAGTGTGAGCGACGCCGCACCAAACAATGCCGCGCCCAATCCGGCCGCGCGCCAGCCGAATGCCGTTGCCAGCGCCAGCATCACAATCGTGCTGGTCGCCCAGCCGACATTACCCGCGAGGCCATGCATCGAAAACGCGTGTCCCAAACGCTGCGCCGAAACGCGCCGATTGAGCAACGCAAAATCGGCCGGATGAAATACGCTGTTGCCCACGCCAGCTACTGCGGCGGCGGCAATCAATCCAACAAAATTTGGTGCCAACGCAACCAACACACCAGAGCAGGTCAGTAATCCCACACCGGTACACAGCACGCGGTGCGCGCCGAAGCGATCCACCCATACTCCGGCAATCGCCTGGCCGACACTCGACACCGTAAAAAACGTGGTCATCAACAAGCCAACCTGCGTATAGCTCAAGCCAAAGTCACGCATGAACCATGGGAACAACGGCGGCAACATTAAATGAAAAAAATGCGATGTGGCGTGCGCGAAACCAACCAGCGAAATAATGGTCGCGTCGGACTTGAAGGTGGCGGCGGGTGGCGCAGTGGCAGACATACCTGAATTTTAACCCGTCGCACGGTAATTGGTCGTACACCAAATGAGATGCTTGGCCGTTAATGGAGGCTGTGTTTGGTGGGGCATGCGTGTCGGTGGGATGCGGTCGCGCTGCCCGTCACCTAAACGTCTATGAGGCTCGCAGTCATCCGAACGCCGACGCGCATGTGACATAGTTCCTTCCATCGACACGCCTTGTGTGTTAAAAATTTGCATTGCTCGAATATCACAATTGTGCATAGAAGCGCATCCACGCTTTTGAACCACGCAACCCCTAAAACCGCGTATGCGGATCCTCACTCAGGCAATCAATGCAATTTTCTTCGATCAAGAATTTTTTTTGTTCCGTGCTGATCGCGTTCACAGCGTGCGCGGTCAACACGCGCGCCGCAGACATCACCGAGCAGCCATCAATCGACAACGCGATCCCGGATCTTGTCCTCAATGGTGCAATTAAATCTTTACCGTCGCCCACGACCGCTACACTTCGCGCGCCGCTGTCACGCGAAATTATCCGCAGCCGTCCGGTGGCGCTCGACATTGAGATGTTACAAAAGCTGCGCACCGATTTGATCGAAGCGCCGCAAACAATCCGCATCGCATTTTTCGACGACGCGGCAATGCTGGTACAGATCAGCCATAGCGAGCGCGTTGGTCGCAACGGCATCGCCTACATCGGCGCGGTGCCGGGCACCGCCATGAGCAGCGCAGTGATCGTCGAAGAAAATGGTGTGATTTCCGCCAACATCAATGTGTCTGGCCAAAAATATCAAATCAGAAACATGGGCGAAACGGGTCACGTGATGCGACAGATCGATGAACGCGCGTTTCCGCTTGATCACGTTGTGCCGTCTGCTTCAATTCTGGCTGGTGCGAAACCGAATCTTGCACCCACGCCTCTCAGCAGCAAAGACCGCACGCCGCCGCTTGCAGCTGCGAATACCGCGCTCGACGATGGCTCGATAATTGATGTGATGGTGATGTACACGACAGCCGCGCGCATTTCACAAGGCAGCACAGCGGCGATGAATTCGCTCGTCAATCTCGCTGTCACCGAGACCAATATTGCCTACGCCAATAGCGGCGTCACCCAGCGCGTGCGCCTCGTCTACGCGGGCGAAGTCAATTACACGGAAGTTGATTTCGCCACCGACCTCGCGCGCCTGCAAGGCACCAGCGATGGATTCATGGACGACGTTCACCGGCTGCGCGATTTGTACGCGGCCGATGTGGTGAGCCTGTGGGGAAACTACGCGGTCGGCTGCGGCCTCTCGAATTTGATGACTAATGAGCAATCGAGCTTTGCGGCGCAGGCCTTCAACGTCGTCGACCGTAATTGCGCGGCCGGCAATTATAGTTTTGCCCATGAGCTAGGCCACAACATGGGTTTGCAGCACGACATTTACGATGGCATTGGCGGCACCACCGTCACACCCGAAGGCAGCGCCATCTCCACCGCAATCAACTACGCGCATGGCTACGTCGATATGCCCAATCGCTTCCGCACCGTGATGGCGATCAGCGCACAGTGTGACGCGCAAGTGCCGCGAATTGAATGCGTGCGCATTCCGTATTTTTCCAATCCGAGTGTGAGTTTCTCAGGTGCTGCGACCGGCAACGCGAGAGCACAGGAATATAAAGCGCTCAACGACACCCGCGACACCACCGCGAATTTCCGCATGTCGGTGAATCTCAACGGGCCCGGCACGATCATATTTTTGCCCACCACCTATACCGTTAGCGAAGGTGCCGGATCCATCACGCTGTCAGCCGCGCGTCACGCGGGCGCGACCGGCGCGGTGTCGGTGCGTTATCAGACGGTGAGCGGCACAGCGATTGCCAATGCCGATTTCACCGCGACCAGCGGCGTTCTCACGTGGGCAAATAACGAGACTGGCACTAAAACCATCACCGTGCCGATCCTGCAAGACGGCGCACTCGAAGGCCCGGAAACATTCACCGTCACACTCGACACCCCCACCGGTGGCGTGTCGATTGGCGCGCCGGGCGGCACGAGCGCGACTGCGGCGGTAAACGTCATCGACGACGACACCGACAGCTTTCCCATCAATTGCGCGCTGCCGCTGACCGGCTGGACGAATCCGCCTGCGGGTGGCGGCGCAAGTGCAGGCTGGGTGGTAGCGAGTGATTCGTTCTATGGCCCCGCTTGCAGTTTGAAATCAAGCCCGATTGCGGATGCAGGTCGCGCACAGATTCAATTCACCGGCGACTTTACGGCAGGCAATGTAAGTTTCGCGCGTCGCGTATCGAGTCAAAGCGGTGTTGACTGTTTTCGATTCTTAATTGATGGCGTGGCGCAAAACATTGGCGGCACGTGCGCGTCGGGCGAAGTGGCATGGAGCGTGGTGAGTGCGCCGATTGCGGCAGGCACGCACACATTAACCTGGACTTATGAGAAAGATGGCTCGGGCACGGCAGGGGCTGATGCCGCGTGGATCGACAATCTTGTGATGCCGCTTGGCGGTCCGGCATTGATACAAAGCGCGCCACCGCCGGGCGGATTTCTGAATCTTTTTTATTCGCACACCTTCGTCGCGAGCGGCAGCCCGACGATCAGGTATGCGCTGCTCACGCCGCTACCGCCGGGCCTGACGCTGGACACGAATGCGGGCGTCATTTCGGGTATCCCGACCGCGCTCGGTTC